>CAYNPZ010000125.1:0-10961 GCA_964399175.1 uncultured Bacteroidales bacterium
CCTCCACAATCATGGAGACCAGGTTCTTGCCAATGTCATGCAGGTCGCCGGCAACCGTCCCGATGATGAAGGTACCTTTCCGGGTGACTTCTCCCGATTGAAAATAGGGTTTCAGGTGAACCATGGAAGCATTCATCGCCTTGGCCGACATAAGCACCTGGGGGACAAAGATCTTGTTGGCCTTGAATTTTTCTCCTACTCTTGACATGGCTGGCATCAGGGCGTTTTCCAGAATCTCCTTGGACTTGATCCCTTCTTCCAGGGCCTTGGCGGTAAGCTCGTCCGCTCCTTCCTGTCCTTTCATGTCGGGCGGATAAGGCGTTTTTTGATCTACTTTGCCGAATTCAATGCAATAAGCAATTTGTTCCAGTAACTGTTCCATAAAATATAAGTGTTTCTCCCGTTTAACGGGGTGGTTAATACGTCCAAAAATATCAAATGTTGGTGACAATTCCTTGCTTGTCTCCATTAAATTCTTTAAAGGCATCGATCATGGCAATAACATTCTCCAGCGGCACGTTGGCTTGAATGTTATGCACGGTGTTAAATACGAACCCGCCGTCTTTAGAGAATATCTCACAGTTCCTCAGCACATCCTCCCTGACCTGTTTCGGTTTGCTGTAGGGCAGCACTTTCTGGGTGTCGACGCCGCCGCCCCAGAACGTCACCTGGTCGCCATACTGCTTTTTCAAGTGGTTTGGATCCATTCCGGCTGCATTGATCTGCACCGGGTTGATGATGTCAAAGCCTGCCCGGATCAGGTTGGGCAGGAGGGGCTCAATGGAGCCACAGCAGTGCTTGAAAGTTTTCCAGTTGGTGTTTTCATGGATCCAGTCGTTCATTTTTTTGTAATAAGGCAGCCACAGGTCGTCGAAAGTCTCCGGTGAGCAGAACTGTGAATCCTGGGTTCCGAGATCGGTTCCGCAAATGTAAAGTATGTCGAATGTATCCCCGACGATGTCTTTGAGGACTTTCATGTTTTCGATGGCAATATCGGTTTGCCGGTCGAATACCTTTTTGACATAATCGGTTCGCATTACCGTTGACATATACCATTCCGTAATATCCCGGATCCCTTTGGGGTATTTCATAAAGGGGGCAGGAACCAGGGCAATGTCACCCAGGCCGGTATCCCCGAAATTGCCGATAACGGTCTTATCTGTGCCTTTTAAGTTTTCTGCAACCTTTTTCCAGTGGGCGATATCTTCTTCTCCAACATGGGTAAATTCTTCCAGGTTATCTTCGGGATCAAGCTGCTCCTCTTCAAAAGGCTCCTGCCGGATGATGGTATCGAAAAAGTAGCTGTCCTTAGGCATGCGTCCGCTGGGTGGGGCGGAGGTATCTCCCTGCGGATGGATCAGAATGCTGCCATCTTTATCATAAGTGTAATTGAATTGTTCGCCTACCAGCACCGTCTGGCCCCAGGGCGTCTCAAATTCTTTCCAGTTTTCGTTCGGAAAGCCGAACATGTTGTTCCTTCCTCCGGTCCCGATCACGTCGATGCCGATAATATCGATAAGCTCCTGGTCTACTTCGCCCAGCATCTGGTAAGGGTCTATTACTTTGACCGGCTTTTTATCCAGGCCAAAATAATCCCTGAGCTTTTCAACAATCAGGCAATGGACTCCTGTAACTCCGGTGCTTCCCATGTCAATGGGAAGCTTATCGGGAGTTTCGTGACTGAGGGCTTTGTGTATGCGTTCTTTGGATGTCCTGGATTCTTCCATAAGTAGAATATTTAAGTATAACATTTTTTAGCCCGGACTCATCCAATATAAGCTAGTCTTTGGGCTGCCAGATCATTTCTATCTCTTCAAGCGTTTTTCCTTTGGTTTCGGGAAGATACCTTACTGCAACAATCAGAAGGATGAGGCTCATTACTGCCAGGAATCCATAGGTAACAGTTCCCCCGTACGATCCCATCATCCAGGGGAAGATAAATACCACCAGCCAGTTGAATATCCAGTTGGTAACTACAGCTACCGACATAGCCGTTCCGCGGGCCTTGTTAGGGAATATTTCCGACATAAGCGTCCAGAATACCGGTCCGATGCAGGAAGCAAAGAAACTTATGAAAAGAAACATAAACACAAGGATTAAGATTCCACTGACATTTTCCAGTGAGAAGGCAACGGAGAGAAATACCATAGCCATTACCATCCCTGCAGAACCTACAATATATAATTTTCTCCTGCCTGCCCGGTCGATCAGTAACACCGCTACCCAGGTAAACACAAAATTAATGAGCCCGATGCCGATATTGTAAAAAAGGGCTTCTCCAACTTCGACTCCAACATCTTCAAGCACTTTGGGAGCATAATCAATGATCGTGTTGATGCCGGTCATCTGTACCAATATTGCCAGAACAATTCCCATGATCATGACACGCCGTAAGCCGGGCTGAAATAATTCACGAAATCTGGCATGTGCCTGTTTAAGACTTTCTCTTATCTCAGAAATCTCATAATCCGCGTTTGCTGTACCTCCGACATTTTTAAGTATGTTGTAGGCTTGATTGGTATACCCTTTTTTATATAACCAGCGGGGACTTTTGGGGACTATGAATAAAAGGACGAAGAATATGACCGAAGGCAGTGTGCCGCTGGCAAACATCCAGCGCCAGTTGTTTTCTCCTATATCATGCAACCCATAATTTACTATATAGGAAATTAAGATACCCACAACAATGGACATCTGATATAAAACCACCATTCTTCCCCGGTATTGTGAAGGAGAAACTTCGGAAATATACATGGGTGAAAGTGCAGAACCTGCACCAACAGCTATGCCTCCCAATATTCTCATCAGGTAGAAAAAGGTGAAATTCTGTGCCAGGCCTGTACCTAAAGCTGAAATGGCGAAAAACAGGGCAGTTATAATAAGCATACGCCTTCTTCCGAAACGGTCGGCCAGATTGCCTGCAAACATGGCACCAATGACAGCCCCCACCAGCATTGAGCTGACTCCCCAGCCCAATTGCAGATCACTTAAATCGAAATAGTCTGTTATAAAAGGAACAGTTCCCGATATGATGGCCATATCAAAACCAAACATTAAACCGCCTAAGGAAGCTATAATGCTTATCGTCAATAGGTAAGAAAGATTTGTTTCGCTTTTTGCAGAATGACTCTTCATTTTCAGTATGGTTTTGGTTTCAAATCCAAATTTAAAAGGATTTTAAAGTTCCCATCCTTCCCGATAAGTATGTTTGATGTATTCCCTGGCAGTTTCCAGGGCATTCATTGTGGCGTATTGTTTGTTGAAGTGCGGATGCCCGTTTTTTATCTCAAAATCTTCGCTGGTCATTACTTCCAGAGTCTCATTATCAGAAATATTGGAAAAATTCATATCCTTACCATTCCATTCCAAGGCCTTGCCAAGTCCTTTCAGGCGGACAGCCAAGACAGCCAGCAATACCATTTCATTGAAGGGACCGGCATAAGAAAAATTGGAAGCAGGTTCAGTTCTATTGTCGGCTGGTTCTTTGCAGGCTCTAATCCAATCCTGTTCGTGGGGTCCGTCCACGTAACCCGAATCCGTGTCTCCCGGTATACGTCGCAAAGAAGGTTTCACCTCTGGTACTCTTCCTGATACCAGCCTGGGATTATATCCACCAGTATTACAAAGAAGTGCATCCTTCGATCCTACAAACAGACACCCTCCCATATTATCTGCCATCAGCTCTTCACCTGCAGGAATGATGTCTGAACGCATCGGAAGTAATCCGCCATCATACCAATAAAACTTGAGGCCGGGCATATTAACTTTAGGTAAATTTCCTCTTGGTGGAAAAAAATATTCCACTGTTTCCGCCTGGGGTGCGGATTCGGTATTGAATTCGGTTGAAGTTCCCCGGACTTTTTCCGGGTAACTCAGCTTCAGAGCTCGGTATACAGGGTCTGTAATATGGCAGGCCATATCACCGAAGGCACCTGTGCCAAAGTTCCACCATCCCCTCCAGTTCCAGGGGTGATAGATATCGTTGTAAGGGCGCATCGAAGCCGGTCCGACGAACAGGTCCCAATTGAGATGCTCCGGCACTTTCATTTTTTCTGATGGCGGATTCAGTCCTTGTGGCCATAAAGGTCGGTTGGTCCAGGCATGGACTTCCCGTACCTCACCGATCTCCCCGTTCCATATCCATTCGCACAACCTTCGCACACCATTTCCGGAAGCACCCTGATTGCCCATTTGCGTGGCTACCTTATGTTTGGCAGCCAGCCTGGTTAACAGGCGTGACTCGTAAATGGAATGAGTTAGAGGTTTTTGACAGTATACATGTTTGCCCATTTCCATAGCTCGTGCCGCAATAATGGCGTGTGTATGATCCGGGGTTGCTATCATGACGCCGTCAATGGAATCACCCAATTCATCGAACATCTTTCGCCAGTCCCAATACCTCTTGGCATTGGGGAAATGTTTGAAACACTTATCGGCATATTTCCAGTCCACATCACACAGTCCGATAATATTTTCGGTAGCCATGGCTTTTAAGTTGGCAAAACCTTTTCCTCCAATGCCTACTCCAACAATATTCAGTTTATCGCTGGGCGCTTTATGCCCCAGGCCACTTACCGCGAAATTTGGTAAAATAGTAATACCGGATGCAAGAACTGTTGCTTTTTTAATAAAGTTACGTCGGGAGTTCATAGTTTTAGTGTTTTTATAACCAAGTCTCCACGTTGTTTATGGCAACCTAAGTGAATTATTGAATTTGCAAAAGTATGAAATTTAATTATGAATTCAATTCAATAGGTTAAGACAAAATGGTTATGGTATGATTAGTTGTTGCTATTTTGGACAAAACTAACAAATATTTTGGATGATCCATTCATCAAGAAGGGTTAAATCATTCTGCCGGACAGGGTCTGGATTTTTGTTAACATTACCTGTCATCGTTTGTTAATTATATTTATAAGAGAAGTATTTATGAGCGATAGAGGTAAGAAATTCATATCATTATTTTTCTGACTGATTTTATAATTATAGCTTTGAAATTTTTAAAAATACAGGGATGGTTTATGAAGAAGGTACTGAAAATCATTGGTTGGACATTACTAGCCGTGGTTTTGCTGGCGTTTGTTACTTATGGTGGTTATCTGATTAAATGCAGGATAGAGACGTCGATGAACATGAAGGATCTGGGGGGCGGTGCCGATATCCTCAGGGTGGATGGCATGGAGTTCCGGGATCTGAATAACAACGATCGTCTCGACGTGTATGAAGATCGTCGTGAATCTACAGAAGCAAGGGTTGATGACCTTTTGAAGAGGATGACACTGGAAGAGAAAGCCGGTTGTATGTTCATTACCATGACCGGCATGGAGAGTGACGGGGGGCTTCTTGAATATCCAAGGCTGAATCATCTGTTGACTTTTCTTATGGAGCGGAATACGGAGATGGTGGTAGAAAAGAAACTGAACCATTTCAATATAGCCCAGTCCTATCCGCCGGAAGTCATGGCGCGGTGGAACAATAACATCCAGAAACTGGCCGAACGCACACGGCTGGGCATCCCTGTAATCACAGCCACGGATCCCCGGCATTCGGGCATGAAGAATTTTACAGTCAATGTGTTTACCAAGTACTTTTCTACCTGGCCTTCATTCCTTGGTTTGGCAGCCACCCGTGATACTTCACTCGTAAAGGCTTTCGGGAATATCGTCCGCCAGGAGTATCGTGCCGTTGGCATGACCCTGGCACTTCATCCCATGGCCGATCTGGCCACCGAACCCCGGTGGGGGAGAATAAGCGGAACATTTGGTTCCGATGCTCACCTGACTGCCAAAATGGTTAAATCCTATATTCTGGGCCTTCAGGGTGACAGCCTGAGTAAGCAAAGCGTAGCGGCCATGACCAAGCATTTTCCCGGCGGGGGTCCACAGAAAGACGGCGACGATCCCCATTTTCCCTATGGAAAAGATCAGATCTATCCGGGCAACAACTTCGACTATCACCTGATACCTTTCGAAAAGGGAGCTTTTCCCGCCAATACGGCCCAGATCATGCCCTATTATGCCATTCCCGAAGGCACGGAATATGAAGACGTGGCTTTTGGTTTCAATAAGAAGATCATTACCGGGTTGTTGAGGGAAAAATACAATTTTGACGGGGTGGTTTGTACCGACTGGGGCATCATCACCGACCGGAAATTCCGAAATGCGAGAGCATGGGGCGTTGAAGGACTTTCAGAAACAGAAAGGATGGAGAAGGTGCTTGATGCAGGATGTGATATGTTTGGCGGCGAGTCCTCTCCGGAGATGATTGTTGAGCTGGTGCGTTCCGGCCAGGTTTCTGAAAGCAGAATAGATACATCGGTAAGACGGATTCTCAGGGATAAGTTTGAACTGGGCCTGTTTGACAATCCTTACGTAAATATTGAAAAGGCCAGTAGAATAGTAAGAAATGAAACCTTTGTGAAAAAAGGGAAAGAGGCTCAGCGGCAATCCCTGGTATTGCTGAAGAATGAGAATGAAATATTGCCCCTGGAGGAAGACAGCAAAATATATATTGACGGGATCGACGAAGAAGTGGCCGAGGAATACGCAAGGGTGGTCTCTTCAAGAAGAAAAGCTGATTTTGTTGTGCTCAAGATCCAGGCACCTTATGAAGTTCGCAATGACTTGCTGCTGGAACGGTTGTTCCGTCAGGGAAGTCTGGAATTTATAGCGGCTGAAAGGCGCAGGATAATGAATAAAATCTCGGATAAGCCTTCTATTGTTGTGATCACCCTCGACAGGCCGGCAGTGATACCCAAAATCAGCAAGGAAGCTGAGGGTTTGATTGCGGATTTTGAAAACGAAAACGATGCCATTCTGGATATTGTTTTCGGAAGGGCTGAGCCTCAAGGCAAGCTGCCCGTAGAATTGCCTTCTTCCATGGAAGCAGTGAAGAATCAGCTGCCCGATATACCCCATGATTCGAAGGATCCCTTGTATCCTTACGGTTATGGCCTGGAGTATTAAAATCTGTTGGATACATAAATAAACTAACCCGAAGTATTCAATAATAATTCTGACCCGCAATTTCTCCCACATTCAGAAACTTCATTTCATTCGTTTCTAAATAATGCTAAAAGTTAAGGAATACGTTTTTATTTCTTTTTATTTTCTTGATTCGTCTCTCTGGATTCCGCACGTAAAGACTTAACGAAGAAATAAACCGTGATGGCGGTTACCGCCGTCTGGGCAACAATCATGAATATTAAGGCTTCGTCATTCATAAGCGTTCAGATTTGCTTCTGTTTTTGCTGGCGTTTTGTAGCAATGTAAACCAGTATGCAAATTGCCACGAATACCAATAAAAGCAGGATTTTGGTTCCGTTAACAAGCAAAAGTTGCTTTTCCAGTTCGGCTTTGGCGGCCGCGTCTTGTGTTGCCGCAATTTTTTCCTGAAGTCCGGCGCCACTTAATTGTTTAATAATAGATGTGTTGGCCAGTTCCCATTTTTTGCCTTCGGAGAGCCGCGAAAAGGCCCCGATCCAGTCACTATTCACGGGTTTGATCAATGAAGCCAGAAAAACCACAGAGAGCAGCAGGGGTGTTATAAACTTTAAAATGTATTTGAAAATAACGGAGAGCTGAATGTCTGCTCCTTTCTGTATTTCTTTCCATCCTTTGTTCACACCGATAACCCATGAATAGAAAATAATCTCCAGCATAGCGAACAGGAACAGGGCGAATGTGCCCGACCAGTAATCATATTGATCGAAGACTCCGTAATTAAAAAATATAACCGTGGGTAATCCCAGAACAAGGGCTAAGATTCCGAAAATAAGTGCTGCCTTGTTGCGTGACCAGTTGAATTCATCCTGCATAAAACTCATGAACGGGCTTCCCATGGCCATAGAGGAAGTGATTCCGGCGATGAACAGCAATCCGAACCACATGCTTCCTGCCAAGGCTGCAATGAGTGGTTGCCAGTTGCTAAACAGATAGGGCATGGTTTTAAATCCCAATGCCAGGCCTCCGAGTTCGGCAAGTTCAGTAACCCTTTCTATACCAAGGAAACCAACGGATAAGGGTATGATTATGGAAGCCCCCAGCACTACTTCGACGAATTCGTTCGTCCAGCCGGCTGACATGGAACTAAGCGCAATGTCATCGCGGGAGGATAAATAGGAAGAATAACAGTGGATAGTTCCCCATCCCACGCCGATGGTAAAAAAGATCTGCCCTGCCGCTGCAAGCCATACCTTGGGATTCCACATCGATTCATAGTCCGGGGTCCATAGAAAGTTCAGGCCTGTTGTGCCGTCGTTAACCGCCCCATTTATTCCTTCTTTAATGGAGATGGATTTGATGGCCAGGAAAATTCCGAAAAATATCAGTAAAGGTACCCCGTATTTGGCGACCAGCTCAATACCCCCGCGAAGCCCTCTGGATAGAATATACACATTGATTGCCAGAGTAATCAGATAAAAGACAATTGCTTCATAGGGGAACAGAGGCGAGTTGCTGAGGCTGACATAATTGTTAAAAACATCTACCACCTCATGCTGATTTAGTCCGGTGAACGTGCCAATGATCGAGTGCACTACATAGGAGAGCGTCCATGATTCGAGAAAGGTGTAATAGGCAGCGATGGTTACGGTGGTAAATATTCCGAATACCCCAACGTATTTCCAGAAAGGGTGTTTGTGCAATTGTTGGAAGATGAAGGGAGGGGAGTGGTGACCGTGGGTACCACCGAACCGGCCCATCGACCATTCTGCCAGCAGCATGGGGATTCCGATCAGTACAAAACAAACCAGGTAGGGAATGATAAAGGCTCCGCCACCGTTTTGAATGGCCTGTACAGGGAAGCGGAGAAAATTTCCGAATCCCACGGCAAAGCCCGCCATTGCAAAAATAAGACCTGTCCTTGAACTCCAGGATTCCTTGGTTTTGGCCATGGTATAGATCTTTTTATTTAATGAAAAAGATTGGCTTGTCAGCGTGGCATGTGGATACCTGTAATCCCAGTAAGCCAGTCTGTTTGTTTGCTTTAATTAATCTTCAGATTCATCCTCCTCATTATTATCATTTTTTTCATTCTTCTTTTTATTGTTCTTGCCTTTGAGATGTTCTACACGTGGCACGCCTTTTGTGGTATAATCTGTATGCAGTGCTTTTACAAGGCTATAGCAGGTAGCCACCACAAGAATGCTTTGAGGAAGCCCTGCTGAAATGGATGCTGTTCGTAAGGCATTCAGTCCGCCGGCCATTAGTAAGGCTGCGGCGGCAGCTCCTTCGGCTGTTCCCCAGAAAACCCGCTGGGCAATCGGAGGATTGGGATGACCTCCTGAAGTTACCATATCGTCGACCAATGAGCCAGAATCGGAAGAGGTGATGAAGAATATAATGACCAAAGCTACTCCAACCCACTGGGTTATTAAAGTCAGGGGTAAATGATTGAGTAGGGAATGCAGGGACATTGCTACATTTTCCTGAACCACGGAAGCAATTCCTCCGCCTCCGAAGAGTTCAACATGCATGGCGGTCCCTCCGAAAACCGAAAACCAGAAAAAAGTAACTACAGTGGGAATAACCAGTACATAAAGAATGAATTCGCGTATAGTCCTTCCCCGAGAAACCCGGGCTATAAAAATTCCTACAAAAGGACACCAGGACAACCACCATCCCCAGTAAAAAAGGGTCCAGTCGTTCTGCCAGTTGGAGTCAGGCCTGATGTCAAGCCAAAGACTGTCCTGTACAATATTCTGGATATAATCCCCAAAAGTGCTGACCAAAATTTTAAGTTGGTAGAGCGTTGGACCTGCAACAAATACAAAGAGCAGCAATACAAACATTATCACCAGGTTGGTCATGCTTAAATACTTAATTCCACGCCCTATTCCCGTAATCAAAGAGGTTATGGCCACCGCGGTAATAGCGGCTATGATGATCAATTGGCTATTGGTGCTGATGGGCACATCGGCCAGAGCATTAATTCCTGAATTAATCTGCATGGCTCCCAGCCCCAGTGAGGTAGCAACGCCAAGGAGAGTGCCTACTGTGCAAAAAGCGTCCGCTAAATGACCGATCCATCCGTGGATGCGTTCACCGAGAATGGGGTATAAGAGGGATCGAGGCGCTAAAGGCAATTGATGCCTGAAATGAAAGTATGAGATACCCAAAGCAAATATAATATAAATGGCCCATGGATGAAATCCCCAGTGAAAAAACGAAAAGCGCATTCCTTCCCTTAAAGACTCCAGGGTTTCGGGTTCTGCTTGGGGAGGTTCCGTATAATGCATGATGGGTTCCGCTACTCCCCAGAAGATAATGCCCATGCCCATTCCTGCAGCAAAAAGCATGGAAAACCATCCAAAACGGCTGAATTCGGGTTTGGTATTTTCTCCCCCCAGGCGGATCTTTCCATACGGGCTGAAATACAACCATATAACAAAGATCAGAAAGAAAAATACAATCAGTACATAGTACCAGCCAAAATATTGTGTAATAAACTCCAATACCTGATTAAATACTCTTCCTGCAGTATCTGTCCAGCCAGTCCCAAAAATAATAACTGCAAGAACCAATCCCGCTGCACCAAAGAATACAGGCGGGTTTATCATTTCGGACCATCGAATAAAAAAATCTTTTATAGCTTGAAGTATCTTATTCAACATATTCAATTAGTTTTTTTATTCTTTTATCAAAATTATTAAACGTGCAAATAAAGGAATTTAATCTCGTAAGACCTAATTATTGAGGTAAAAATATAGGATAACAAATAGTTGAGATTTGATAATTAGTTTCCTGAGATTTCTTAAAAGCTTTTAAAAATTATAAAAATTCCCGAAATATCCCACGTTATAAATTCACTAACAGAATTTCAGAAGGCTAGAAAAAAAAGTAATTTCTCACAAGTTTAGATAATTCAGTTAATTATTCGAAGTATACTTTCGGATTACCCAAAAATTATATTATATCAGAAATGTTTCAATTGGAGTTAAATTTTTTGTATTTTTGACGTTA
>CAYNPZ010000126.1:0-10750 GCA_964399175.1 uncultured Bacteroidales bacterium
AAAGCCAAACATCATTTTCATCATGGCTGACGATGTGGGATATGGGGATTTGGGATGCTACGGGCAGGAGTTAATTAAGACACCGAATATCGATGATTTGGCGAGCCAAGGCTTACGTTTTACACAAGCTTATGCCGGAGGTCCGGTTTCTACGCCTTCGCGCAGTGTCCTTATGACAGGTTTGCACAATGGACATACACCTGCCCGGGACAATATTCCTCATTACCATACTTATCTTCAGGAGGATGATGTTACTGTTGCCGAGATCTTACAGAATGCAGGTTATCGCTGTGGGGGTGTGGGTAAATGGTCATTGGGCGATGCAGGAACAGTTGGCAGTGCAATCAATCAGGGATTCGACATGTGGTTCGGTTACCTCAACCAGGATCATGCCCATTATTATTACACCGAGTATCTTGATGACAGTTACAGGATAGAAAATGAACGCCGGTTTCAATTGCCGGGGAATACTGAATCTCAAGAACATTATAGCCATAATTTGATCGCAGATCGTGCTCTCCAATTCATCAGAGATTCCCATGATGATGAACCTTTCTTCTTGTATGCGGCTTTTACCTTACCCCATTTTTCAGCCCAATCGGAAGACAAGGATAGGTTTGCGGTACCTTCCACCGCTCCTTACACCCATAAGGATTGGGATGAACAATCAAAAAAATATGCTGCTATGATCCACATGCTTGACCGGGATGTAGGGCGTATTGTCGATAAAGTGGATAAATTGGGACTTAAAGAAAATACCTTGATCATCTTTACCAGTGACAATGGGGGCCATAGCATTCTTTGGGAAGAATTTGATACCAATGGACCCTTGCGGGGACATAAGCGTGATCTGACAGAAGGAGGGATTCGTGTGCCTTTTATTGTCCGATGGCCGGGAAAAGTGCCCGCCGGTGAAACCAGCGAGGGAATCATCGCTTTCCAGGATATGATGCCGACTTTTGCCGAACTGGCAAATGAAAATATACCCATTTATACCGATGGCATTTCGGTTGCAGATGCCTTTATGGGAGACAAATTAAAAGAGCCACATTCCTATCTTTACTGGGATTATGGCCATTGCCGTGTACAATCAGGTGATTCTCACGAGCAAGTTGTCCGGGGTCTTTACCAGCAGGCTGTTCGCATGGGGAAATGGAAGGGCATTCGTCCCGGACAGGACGGTGAAATACAACTGTATAATCTCAACAAAGATATTGGAGAAGAAAACAATCTGGCAGATAAGTATCCGGGAATTGTGCGAAAAATTGATAGCATTATGGAAGTGGCTTTTGAACCCAGTAAGCGTTATCCCATTGGTGAAAAATATGAAGGAGGGCCAATCTGGAAGAAAAGCGAATGATATGTTATGATATGTTGAAAAGTAAGATTTTTCCAAAAACATGAGATATGGTTATTATTCGGATGTTAAGTTAATCCTGTACAGAATGAGTTGTCAGTAATTCATAGAAAAATATTAGCATGACTCATGATACAAGAAAGAAAAAAAGTATAAAAATTGAATAAAATAGTAGTGGAAGGTTTATAAAATTTGTAAAAATCATCAATCTATAAACTAAATCCATATGCCTATGAAAAAATCAAAAATTATTTTATTTAAAAGAAAAGGGTTTATTTTTTTATTTTCTTCGTTTTTATTAACAATTAATTCAAGTGCTAAAGCTAAGCATAATGAGGAAAAACCTAATATACTGTTTATTGTGGCTGATGACCTGGCATCCTGGGCAGTAAGTTATAATGGGAATTCCAATGCCTATACTCCAGAGATTGATAATCTTGCAAGAGAAGGGGTTTTATTAAAAAATGCTTTCGTCAATAGTCCTTTATGTACGCCCTCTAGAGTTGCATTGCATACTGGGAGATATCCCAGTGAAGTTGGTATAACACATAATAAACAGCCTATAGACCCTAATATCAAAACATGGCAAGAACTATTACATCTTAATGGCTATAAAACTGCTCATGTTGGTAAATGGGGAATGCAATTGAAAGAGGAAAATTACCCTTTAAATTGTGGTTATATGCATTTTACCGGAACTATAGGTGGGTTATCACGTTCTAAGGACCCTAAGTTAATTGTAGAGGGAAAAAGGAAAACTTTCGAGGGCAGATATACACCGGATCTACTTGCCGATTTTGCCATGGATTATATTCTTCAATTCAAGAATGAACCTTTTGCTATATCCTTGCATTTTTGGGCCCCACACGCTAATACAAGTTTTCCGGAAGAATTCGAACTACCTTATGACGATAGGTCTTGGCTACCATTAAAGGAAGAAGATCTTAAGCCCTTTAAGGATAAAGAATTAATAATTCCAAATCCTGATTTTCCTGACTTAGATACCAATCGTGTTAAGAGGATGATGCGCGAATACTATGCTAGTGTGCATGCAGTAGACCGTAATGTTGGTCGGATTATGGATTTTTTGAAAAAACAAGGATTAGTTGATAATACAGTCGTAGTTTTTACTTCTGATAATGGATATATGATTGGACATCATGGTCTTTGGCATAAAGGAAATGGACGTTGGATTACTAGGGAAGAAAAGGATCCCACAGGTAAATATATGGATGGCCGTGCCAATGTTTATGACTTAGTCCTTAAGGTGCCTGCTATCGTTCGTTGGCCAAGAAAGCTTGAAGCCGGAAAAATAGTGGAAGAAACATTTGAATTTATTGATTGGTTTCCCACAATTCTTGCAATGACTGGGATTGAAAAACCTGAAGATCTGATTTTAAGGGGGAATGATGCCTTACCTCTGCTAGAGGGTAAGAATATTGAATGGGGTAACGATCTATTTGCACAGTATGGATCATTACGAACTTATCGGACCCCTGAATATAAGTTGGTTTATGATTTTGCCACTAAAGATAAAGATGAGTTTTATCATTTATTAACAGATCCATTGGAAAAAGAAAATTTGATTGATTCTGTAGAACTTGACATTCTTGGTAAGAGGGAAGAAATGGAACGGTACCTTTTAAAAACTATGTGGCAAATAAATGATTTTGAATTTTTAATAAATAAATAAAAATGTAATGAAGCTATTAAATATTAAAATAGGAAAGATTTCAATTTTTCTCTTGATAATCGGATTATTCGCTTGTCACTCCAAAAAATCTAAAGAAAAGCCCAATTTCGTAATTTTATTGGTTGACGATTTGGGAGAAAAAGATGTTGGTTGTTATGGCAATGATTTTATAGAGACGCCTAACATAGATAAGCTGGCTGAGGAAGGCATGAAGTGGACAAATGCTTATTCTTCTTGTCCGGTGTGTTCTCCAACACGCGTTGCACTACTTACTGGAAAGAATCCTGCAAGAGTTAATTTTACCGGGCACATTCCGGCAGTTATTGAGCATCGATATCCTGAACACGGAAGGATCATTCCACCGAAGAATTTGATGCACATTCCCAAAGAGGAGGTAATTTTGCCCGAAGCGATTAAACCAGCCGGATATAAATCGATCAGCATTGGAAAATGGCACGTTGGCCATAAAGGTTATTGGCCCACTGATATGGGCTTTGATGAAAATGTTGGTGGTTGGACTCATGGTAGTCCGCCAACTTATTATTATCCCTATGAAAATCCTGATAAAACATGGAATTCCTCGATTCCTACTTTAAACGTGGAGGAAGGTAAAAAAGGACAATATCTTACAGACAGGCTCACAGATGAGGCCATTAACTTCATTGAAGAAAACCGTAATACGCCTTTTTTAGTCTATCTGACGTATTATGCTGTTCATAAACCACTAGAAGCTCCCAAAGGCAAAAGCTTAGTGAAAAAATATAAGCAAAAACAAGCTGAAACTGATAATAACCGGCTAGATCCCGTATATGCTGCCATGATTGATAATTTAGACTGGAATATAGGCAAGGTTCTTCAAACCTTGAACGATTTAGGATTGGAGGAAAACACTGTAGTAATTTTTGCTTCTGATAACGGAGCAGTAGAAGAAATTGCTGATCTGCGGCCATATAGGGCAGGGAAAGGATATCTATATGAAGGTGGAATACGAGTACCTTATATAATGAAATGGCCGGGTCATATTAATCCGGGTACAATTAGTGACGTCCCTACAAAAACAGAAGACATTTATGCTACGGTAGTTGATATTGTTGGGGAAGATTCCAAGCCTAATCAGCCCATAGATGGAAGATCTTTGGTAAGTGATTTCACAGAAGGTGTTAAACAAAATAATGAAGTAAATATGTATTGGTATTTTCCTCATTATGTCCGAAATCAACCAGGCGCAGCAATAATATCGGGTCAATATAAATTCATCGAATTTTATGATCCTGATAAATTTGAATTGTATAACCTTGATAAAGACGCGGGAGAAACTAACGATTTATCAGATTCAGAAGAATTGAGATGGAAAGTAAAAGAACTTCAGGGGAAATTACGAAAATGGTTACATGATGTGGATCCTATAATGCATACGATGAATCCTAATGATAAAAAATAGTATATTATGGTTCGCAAACTTTTGATTAAAGCAATTACTATTGCTATAATGACACTCACTGTTCGAATAGTGAGTTTTAATTCCTGTATTGCCCTGGAAAGGAGGCCAAATATTTTATTCATTATGACCGATGATCAGGGACCATGGACGCTAAGTGCCCAAAATCATCCAAATACCTATACTCCCGAAATCGATCGTCTGGCAAAAGAAGGGGTAATACTAAAAAATGCCTATACCCAGAGTGCGATATGCAGCCCTTCCCGGGCTTCGTTGATTTCAGGCAGGTACTGCAGCGAAACGGGAGTGCTCGACTGGATACGCCAGGAAGCTGAAACCGGACTGGATACTTCTCTTGTTACCTGGCCGAATGTACTGAGGAATGCGGGTTATCACACCGCGTTAGTGGGTAAGTGGCACCTTGGAGATGAAAAACATTATATGCCCACACAGAGGGGGTATGATTATTTTACCGGGTTTCCCCATGGCGGGATGAAGTCAAAATCTCCCGATGTCTTGGTGGAAGGAAACTGGAAAACTTTTAAGGGTGAATATACACCTGATGTATTAACAGATTTCACAATGGATTACATCCGTGAATTTCAGGATGAACCTTTTGCTATTTCTTTAAATTACTGGGCTCCACATGCCAATACAGATTTTCCTGAAGGTTTTCAGCCTCCCTATGATGACCGCTCTTGGTTACCCCTCAAAGATGAGGATTTAAAGCACTGGAGAGATATGGATCTTAAGCTTCCCAATCCGGATTTTCCCAATTTGGATGTTCAACGTGTTAAACGTATGATGCGTGAATACTATGCAGCTATTCATAGTGTAGACCGTAATATTGGTCGCCTCATGAAACTGCTGGATGAATTGAACTTGTCCAAAAATACGATCGTAATTTTCACTTCTGATCATGGTTATATGATGGGGCATCATGGATTGTGGCATAAGGGAAATGGACGATGGATCACAACAGATCGAAGGGATCCATTTGGTTTATACGAGAATGGCAGGCCGAATCTATATGACTACAGTCTGAAGGTTCCATGTGTGATTCGATGGCCAGACGTCATTGAACCGGGTACTAAAATAGAGGAAACCATTGAATCAATAGATTGGTTCCCAACGATACTGTCTATGGCTAAGGTCAAAAAACCCCAAGGACTGATTTTAAGAGGTGATAATTTTTTGCCTCTTCTAAAAGGTAAAAAAATTCCTTGGGACAACAGTTTATATGTGGAATACAAATCGCTGCGGGCTTACAGGTCAAATGAATGGAAACTGGTACGTCATCTTAATGATCCTGAAAAAGATGAATTATACCATTTAGCCATAGATCCTCAGGAAAACATCAATATCATCCACAAACCAGGAGAGAAGATTAAAAGAATTATACAGAGATTGGATCAAAAGATGACCGAACAGATGAAGAAACTGGAAGATCCTTTGTTGAATAAAATGCAAAGATAGTTACGGCAGAGAATGGTCAGCTCATGAGGATGAAGTTATTGTTATAATGGTGTCGTTAGGTGGAATTTGATAGATTGAATACAAAAGATTAAATAACAGAATCCTGAAAAATTTATATTATGAAAATAGACTTCATATCATTGTTATTTATTTTGATTTTCTCTACTACCCTTTCATTTGGGCAAAGCTATAATCCTGATGTTCCTGGAACAGTAATTAATCATAAAGCTGCTTCTTCGGGTGTTTTTGTAGGCGCCCCAAGTATTACCATTATGCCAAATGGTGATTATATTGTTTCTCATAATTTTACCTCCATTCAAAAAGGAGATAGAGGAAAAATCCATAAGACAGCTATATTCAAATCCGGGGATCAAGGAAAGACATGGAAGCTGTTAAACGAAATGAAGCATCAGAGATGGTCAACTGTGTTTTATTACAGAGGGGCGCTCTATTTAATAGGTACATATGAGGCTTTTGGCAATGCAGTAATACGAAAATCCACCGATGGGGGAAAAACCTGGACGGAGCCCACAAATAAAAAGTCAGGTTTACTGGCAAAAGGCCGGTACCATTGTGCCCCTGTTCCGGTAGTTAAACATGATGGCAGAATCTGGAGGGCTATGGAGGATGCTCCCCGTGACAGAGAATTTCGGGCTTTTATGATGTCAGCACCGGTTGATTCTGACCTTCTCGATGCTGATAACTGGACTTTTTCCAATAAAATACCCTACGAGGAAAAATGGCATGATGGAAAAATGCGGGGTTGGCTGGAAGGAAATGCGGTGGTAACTCCGGATGATGAGGTGGTTAATATCCTGAGATGTGCATTTTCAGATGAAACCCATAACACTGCCGCCATAATTGATATCAGTGAAGATGGGAAGAGAGCTGATTTTAATCCTGAAAAAGGATTTATAAAGCTTCCGGGAGCTACAAAGAAATTTACCATTCGCTATGATCCTCAAACGCAAAAATATTGGTCATTGGTCAACTGGATTCAACCCAAAGATTTAAAATATTTGAATGAGATAGGCAGGGCTAATAAAATTCGAAATACTTTAGCTTTGGTAAGCAGTAAGGATTTATATGATTGGACAGCTGAAAGGATTGTATTGCATCATCAGGATATAGAAAACCACGCTTTTCAGTATTTAGACTGGCAGTTTGAGGGGAGTGATATCATTGCTGTATCCCGTACTGCTTACGATGATGGGCTGGGTGGAGCTGCCAATTATCATGATGCCAATTATATCACTTTTCATCGAATTGAAAATTTCAGGAATAATTGATCTTTTAAAATAATTAGCTAAATATTAATAATAAAAACGTCTATATTATGAAAACAATGTCTTATACAATTTTCTTGTTGTTATTCACTTTCTTTGAGGGTGAAGTAATTGCTCAAAGTTACAATCCCGATGTTCCCGGGATTGTAATCAACCATTCACCGGCTTCTGCCGAAAAGTACATCGGTTCCCCTTCTATTGTGATTATGCCAAACGGCGATTATGTGGCCTCTCATGATTATTTCGGACCCGGAGGTAACCGGGATAGATGGGACCAGACCTTGCTATTCAGATCCTCAGATAATGGGAAATCATGGGAAAAAATAAGTACGATAGAGAATCAATTTTGGTCAACTCTGTTTTACCATAACAATGCCCTGTATTTAATAGGGACCTATGGACAAATGGGAAGTGCTGTGATTAGGAAATCGAAGGATGGTGGGGAAACCTGGACTAAACCGAGAGACACCAATACTGGGTTGCTTGCCAAAGGCAGATACCATTGTGCTCCTGTGCCAATTGTAATACATGACGGACGTTTATGGAGGGCAATGGAACATGCTCCCCAAGGAAGGGATTTTGAAGCCTTCATGATGTCTGTTCCGGTGGATGCCGATCTGCTCAAGGCTGATAACTGGACCTTTACCAATAAGATTCCTTATGAAGAAGACTGGTATAATGGCAGGATGCGTATCTGGCTGGAAGGAAATGCGGTGGTAACACCCGACGGGGAATTGGTTAATATCTTACGCTGCGGGTTTTCTGATGATACACGAGGTATTGCAGCAATGGTCAGTATAAGTGAGGACGGAAATGAGGCTGTTTTTGATTCCGAAAACGGTTTTATCCGTTTGCCCGGTGGAACAGGCAAGAAATTCACTATACGTTATGACAAGAAAAGCCAGAAATACTGGTCGCTGGTCAACTGGGTGCAGCCAAAGGATACGGAAACCCGTGAACGAAATACAGTTGCGCTGGTTAGTAGCCCGGATCTGAAAACATGGACCATAGAAAGAGTCGTCCTGCATCATCCCGATCCCCACAATCATGCTTTTCAGTACCTCGATTGGCAGTTTAAGGGAGATGATATCATTGCTGTTTCCCGTACTGCTTATGATGATGGGCTTGGTGGAGCTCCCAATTATCATGATGCCAATTATATCACTTTTCATCGGATTAAAAATTTTAGGAAGAATTTTAATTATTATCCACCGTGGAAGTGAGGCAAACTAAAAAGTATAAGTATAATAAGATTTATTTCAGTAATAATTAATTCGCACTAATTACTAATTGTTATGAATACGATCAATGGAATTGTACCCCCAATGGTTACCCCACTGATAAATGAGGACAAACCGGATTACGAGGGACTGAAGAATTTAATAGAGCATCAAATTTCGGGTGGTGTACACGGATTGTTTATTCTTGGCACTACAGGAGAGGGACCCAGTTTAACACATGCTTTACGGGTAGATCTGATTAAATATGTGTGTGATCAGGTAAACGGCCGAATACCTGTTTTGGTGGGGATTACTGATGTTTCTTTAAAGGAAGCGGTTCATATTTCTGAAAAATCTAAAGAATTTGGCGCTCAGGCTGTGGTATTGGCACCACCTTTCTATTATCAAATCGATCAGAACGAGTTGTATCATTTTACTGAACAGTTGATCGGTGAAATTTCGCTGCCGGTTTATTTATATAACAATCCTGGTTTAACCAAGGTTTCCTTTGAGATTGAGACGATAAGAAAGCTGCTGTCAAAGCCTGAAATCATCGGATTAAAGGACAGCTCCGCTGATATGGTTTATTATCATCGTCTTCTGAAAGTTGCACAAGACTCAGAGGTACCTTTATTGATTGGGCCGGAGGAATTGCTTATGGAATCATTGTTAATAGGAGGGAATGGTGGAATTTCAGGAGGCGCCAATATGTTTCCCCAATTATATGTAAGCATCTATGATTCAGTTAATTCTGGTGATTTGAATAAGGCCCGCGAGTTACAGAGGCAGGTCATGGAATTAAGTGGGATAGTGTATAGTGGAAATGGATCAAGTAGTGTCATTAATGGGATAAAATGTGTGCTTAAATATATGCAAATATGCCCTAATGACTATATTGTGAAACCTTTGAATAAAGCCAGTAAAGATAAATCAGAAAGAATAAATCAGTATTTAACCAATCAGAAATTATATGTTTGATAAATCAGGGAAGGGCAGAATAGGTAGGTTTTGTTTTTGATTCTTGTTTAAATGGAACAACCAGAAAAAATCCCCAAAATGAGAAAAGCATGTCATCCATTATTTATTGAAAACCTTAAAATGTAATTATATGAACAGCATCGATTTGATCATCTTTTTCATTTATTTAATTGGCATTACCATATTCGGCGGTTCATTCTACCGCAAAAGCAAAACATCGTCAGGTTTCACCTTGGGCAACAGGAGCATTCCCTCGTGGGCCATAGCCATGTCTATTTTTGCCACTTTTGTGAGCAGCATCAGCTACCTGGCTTTGCCGGGCAATGCCTACCTTTCCAACTGGAACGCATTTGTTTTCAGCTTATCATTACCAATAGCCGCCATTGTGGCGGTTAAGGTTTTTGTGCCATTATACCGTAAGGTTAACAGCCCGTCTGCTTATACCTACCTTGAACAGCGTTTCGGTCCCTGGGCCAGGGTTTATGCCTCTACGATGTATCTGCTGACCCAGATCATGCGCATCGGCACCATCTTGTATCTGCTGGCCCTGACCATCCATTCGATTTTTGGTTGGGACATTGCCATTGTTATTATCATTACCGGAATAGCGATCCTGATTTATTCGATGCTGGGAGGTATTCAGGCAGTGGTATGGACGGATGCCATCCAGGGTCTTGTTTTGATCACTGGAGCCTTGGTATGTGCAGGCTACATATTGTTCAATATGCCGGAAGGTCCGGGCCAGATGTTTCAGATTGCTTCGGAACATAACAAATTCAGCCTGGGAAGCTTCGGACTGGATCTGTCAAAATCTACATTTTGGGTGGTGATGATATACGGCATCTTCATTAACCTGCAGAATTACGGGATCGATCAGAATTATGTTCAGCGATATGTTGCTTCCCGTACGGACCGGGAAGCCAAACGATCGGCTTTCAGCGGTGGTATGCTTTATATTCCGGTTTCCCTGATGTTTTTGTTTATCGGAACCGCCCTGTTTGCTTTTTATTCATCAGGGGCTGCTGAGTTACCTGCCAGGTTGCAGGATGCTACACAAGGGGATGCAGTCTTTCCTTATTTTATCGTTAATGAGCTTCCCGTGGGCATAACCGGACTGTTGATTGCTTCGATTTTCGCCGCCGGAATGAGTACCATCTCTACCAGCTACAACAGTTCGGCCACCGTCTTTCTGACAGATTACTATCAGAAGTATTTCAAAAAAACCGCTTCTGATAAGGAGTCCATGCGGGTGCTTTATATTTCATCGGTCATTATCAGTACAGTGGGTATATTGGTTGCCAT
>CAYNPZ010000127.1:0-10689 GCA_964399175.1 uncultured Bacteroidales bacterium
TGCTATTCCTGCAAGATATTCTGCTATTCCTGCAAGATATTCTGCTATTCCTGCAAGACATTCTGCTATTCCTGCAAGATATTCTGCTATTCCTGCAAGACTTTCTGCTATTCCTGCAAGATATTCTGCTATTCCTGCAAGACATTCTGCTATTCCTGCAAGATATTCTGCTATTCCTGCAAGACTTTCTGCTATTCCTGCAAGATATTCTGCTATTCCTGCAAGATATTCTGCTATTCCTGCAGGATATTTTGCTATTCCTGCAAATTTTCCCTATGTCCTGCATAAATTTAGATCATCCTGCAGAAATATTCCCCTTCCTGCAAGGTGTATGAATGATCCTGCAAAGGTATGGGCGTTCCTGCAGGGGGTTTGCGAGGATTTAACAAATAAAAATTTTTTCAAGATATTTTCGCGTGGTTCATTTCCAGGTGATTTTTTATTACTTTTGTTTATTAGGATGGGATCATCAAATAATAAGAGCTTTGGGCATTCATTATATTTTTTGATTGATGAGAACGGGAATATTTTGGCGATTAATATTATATATCGGAAGAGGTTTATTATCCTTTTCTTTACTGAAAAATAAACAACATTGATAACAAAATATTTACATTGGCTAATATATTAGGAATCTGAGGGAGCTGAAATGCCCGTCCACCAAGTGGGCAGGCCTGTACTTCCTTATTGGAACCAGGCGAGGATAGACACTATGTGTACAGGTTGATATCACCAAAAACCAACAGAATTTTATATGATTGTATAATCTTAAACAATGCAAATGAAACGGCTCCTGAATCTCTTAATTTCTTTCATTTTATTTTCTGTTCCTCTTTTTTCAAAAGAAGAAACACCTCAGAATATTGACCAGCTAATCGATTCGATTCGGTTGGAAATGGATAAAAACCACATACCCGGACTTCTCATATCCATCGTGCAAGACGATTCGATTTTGTATTCGGGTGGACTGGGTTACGCAAATCTGGAAGACAGCATCCCTGTTAAAGCTCATCACCTGTTCAGGATGGGCTCCATTACAAAAACATTCGGGGCTTTGGCGATGATTCGGCTGGAAAGAGAAGGGAAGATTGATCTGGACCAACCCCTTCACATGATTGCTCCCGAAATTGAATATAAAAACAAATGGAAAGAAGAACATCCGCTCACCATACGTCATTTGCTCCATCACACAAGCGGATTTGATGACATGAGGCCTGCGGCCATGTATAACAGAAAGGGCAAAGAAATGAGTGCCCTGGACCTGGTCAGGAACATGGAGTCTTCCATGCAATGCCGGTGGGAACCGGGTACCCGCTTTGCCTATTCCAATCCGAATTACATCATCATAGGTTACTTGATTGAAAAAATCAGCGGGATGCCGTATGAAGAATATTTAGCCAAAAACATTTTCCAGCCATTGGGCATGGAGCTCACCAACCTCCGCTCCAAACCGGATACAGACTCTCTTTATTCCACCGGTTATCAACAGGATAACGGCACATACAAAAAAATCGGCTTTCGCAACATTCCTGCCGGCATGAGTGGTGGGCTCAATTCCAACGCCAGGGATATGACCCGCCTGCTTGAATTCTTCATTGGTAACGGAACAATCGACGGACGACAAGTTTTCTCACCCGAAGAAATCAGCTATATGGAAACGCCCTCCACTACACTGGCCGCCGAAGCCGGATTGGCATACGGTTATGGTATGGGCAATTCGACAAGCAACTACAGCAACAAAATCATTCTCCATGGGCATGGCGGGGGAATCGACGGATACAGATCCCAATATGCCTACAGTCGCATACACGACCTGGGTTTTGCCATATCCAACAATGGCAGCCGCTCATTGAATTCCATATCTTCACTGATCAAAAACTATCTAACGCGCGACATTCCGAAGCCGGAGCCCGAAGCAGAGTCCATCGACCGGTCAGTGCTTGAACAGTATGAAGGATACTACCACTATGTAAGCCCGAGAAATGAGTTGGCCCGGTTTATCGAACGGTTGTTGGGAGGGAAAAAATTGATGCTTACCGGAGATTCCCTGTATAATAAATCGTTCATGGAAAATCCAAAGAAACTTGTCCATACGGGAGGAATGCAGTTCAGGTATGCCGATTCCAACTATCCGACCATGATATTGCTGGAAAAAAAGAAATGGTGTGCTATCTTTGCTTTCGAAAGTTTTGAACATGTTATGAAATACCAATCTAATAATAAACCCTATCAACCCAGGCATAATTTTTCTATAGTTACCAGTAAAGAAGAAAGTGAAAAGGGATTGCAGGAATTTTTACGCCAAATTCCTGAAAAGCATTATGAGGATGCCATAAAAATGCATTGGGAAGAATATGAAGAAGAACGGGTGCACCAATTATTTCATAAAGGACTGCATGATAAGATCAAAGAGGTTCTGGTTGATTTTTTCGAGGATGACATAGTAGAATTGAAAAGTGAGTATTTGAGGCAACTGGATGAATACATCTATCTTTCTGCTTTACACCCATTTATACAAGAAATATATAAGCATTTTGATTAATATAAAGTTAAAAAAAAGGCATGACTGGTGTAAACAATTTATGAGGCAAATATGATTCTAATTATTGCAAAACAATTATAATTTAAAATCTATTAGATTGCCATATGAAACAAATTAATCTACTGATCAGCAATACCCTGACCCTGATTTTTGCGCTTGTGCTCAACGGGCTGGCAGGCAGTGGTGTCTTCAATGGCAAATCCGTGGGTGATATCAGCGCCAGGTACGATACCCTGATTGCACCCGCCGGCTATGCTTTCGCCATATGGGGCATTATTTATTTGTTGCTTATTTTGTTTGTGGGTTACCAATGGTATGCCTGGCTCAGAGACAGGGATGATACCGCGCTGAAGCAAACCGGCTTCTGGTTTGCACTGGGCAATATCGCCAACGGCTTGTGGATTGTCGCCTGGCTCAATGAATACATGGGTATTTCCGTGCTGTTGATCTTCATCCTGCTTTTTTCGTTGATCATGCTGACCCTGAGGCTTCGCCTGGAAATCTGGGATGCACCATTGCGTACCATTGTATTTGTCTGGTGGCCCATTTGTATTTACCTGGGCTGGATCGTGGTGGCTTCTGTGGCCAATGTTGCGGCATACCTGGTAAGCTTGAACTGGCAGGGAGGCTTTCTGTCCCCGGCCACATGGACGGTGATTATGATCGCCGTAGCCACCGTAATTTATCTTCTGCTGATATTCACAAGGAACATGCGCGAAGCTGCCCTGGTGGGCATCTGGGCATTCATTGCCATCGCTGTGCGGCAATGGTCGGTTCATGACGGAATCGTATTTGCTGCCCTGGCAGGGGCCGGAATTTTACTGATTGTGGTATCGTGGCATGGATATAAAAACAGGGCCACATCGCCATTTAAAAAACTATCGCAGGGTTAAGGCCACAAATAAAAGAGTGTAATGAGGTAGGGTTATTTTATTGAAAATGCTAATTCCATTAGGTTCATTTACAAACCAAAATTATTAATTTTTGGAAAGCTTCAAAATAAATTGTATTTTGCAACATGGAGAATATCAAATTTTATTAACTACCAAAAATAATATACCATGAACCGGGAAGAGAAAGCAGATTTTTATGACCGAATGGGCAGGATGCTTGAAAATTATATGAAAAGGAATCCATGATAAAATTAAAGAGGTGCTTGTTGAATTTTTTGAGGATAGTATACTTGAACTGGAAGGTGAATATTTGCAACAATTGGAAGATGATACCTATCTTTTGGTTGCATGGCATTTTATTCAGGACATGAATAAATACCTTAAATAAACACCAAAATACCATCCCAAAATTGACATAATGAAAACTCCTGACTTTTGAAAGCCTAAAATATAATGGAAATTATTTAAGAACCTTTGTGTGCCTTTGAGCCTACCTTCTTCTCCTTCGTGGTTAAAATTAAATATATTAACTACTAGGATCACAAAGGAAATTTCTGTTCAGACTTCACAAGGTATTTTTACACGAGCAATGGTACTTTAGTCCAGTTCCCTGATCTTGATATTCCGCCAGGCTACTTCAAAGGGTCCCCTGTTTCCGACACTATGTACCTGCAGTCCTATGAATCCTTTCGGATGGGATTCATAGATATCCTCATCCACAAGGTCAGAGATTTGTTCCCCGTTGATCCAGACCTGGATCCTGGGGCCCTTCGCAACAACACGGTACTTATTCCATTCGCCGTCTTTAAAGGTTTTGTGCGGGATGCGTCTGAATAAGGGGGTCATCCAGCCACCGGCAGCTTCTGCATATAAATATCCGGCCTCTGCTCCAATACCCCCACTGGCTTCAATCTCAACCTGGGGACCATTCACCCGGCCAAATTTTTCATCTCCTTCGGGTTCCCTGGTCTTAGAACGGATTTGCACGCCCGAGTTCAGTTCGTTATCGAACAATTTGACTTCAAAAACCAGTTCAAAATCATCATATTCTTTTTTGGTGCACAAGAAGGAATTCGGACTACCTTTGGTAGTTTGTCCGATGATCATGCTATCCTCGACCCAATAATCAGCGGTACCGTTTTTCTGAATCCAGCCGTCAAGGTTTTTCCCGTTAAACAGCGATTTCCAGTCATTACTCCCGGCAGATGCCATGAGAAGGAATGAAAGCAGCAATGAAGTCAATACAACGTGTTGTTTTTTCATAGTTCTATCCTTTAATATCTCTTCATTTAGGAATCAATTGCAAAGTTACCACGTAGGGCCTGTGATCTGAGGCCACTTTCTCTTCGATAACCTTCCGGTCAACCACTTTCCATCGCTCTTCAGGATGATACAGGATATAATCCAGCTTTTTCTCCGGGTTAGTGGAAGGATAGGTTGGCCCGGCAGGCGTTTCGGATGTCATCGTCCAACGCTTCAGCAAAATCTCAATGGGTCTGCTGCCCGGTATGGCATTCAGATCACCGGCAAGAATGGCAGGCATTTTAAGCTTTGATAAAATACGATTGAGATCCTTAGCCTGGGCAATACGGTCTGCGGGGTCTTGGGTATGATCCAGATGGGTGCCGATAAAATAAAATCGCTCCTCGTTGTCGAGTTCTATCTCCACCTGAAGGGCTGCCCGAGGTTCATGACCGTCACTATAATCCAGATGATGAACTTCCATGGACTCTGCCGGGAACCTGGAAAGGATGGCTTCTCCATATGCGCCACCATCATAGTTCATGGCCTTGCCGAAGAAGGGCGTCAATTCTGTCCGTTTTGCCATTTCAAGGGCCAGGTCCATTTGATTTACCCTGCTGGTTCTAAAATCCACTTCCTGAAGGGCCACCAGGTCAGGATCTGTCTGACGGATCACCGCCGCGATGGTATCCAGGTTAAAATCGCCTTTGACTGTGGCCCCATGTAGGATATTATAGGTCATGATCTTCAGGGTAACGGGTTTTCCATCTTTCTGACCTGAAGAAGGAATTGCTCCTGCAAACAGGAGCAAAAAACAAAGAACAGCTGCTTTAAGGGGATGTTTGAACGCTAAAAATTTTTTCATGTCATTTTATTTGTTGAGATGTATTATTACCCGTAATTTCGAACTCAATAATAGTGAATCTTCATTTTTTCCGATATGAATCTTTATGGTTAGAACGCATTTAGTTCATTACAAAAGTAATGAAAATTTATCCCTCTCCCATTAAAATACCGTTTTTTGGAAAGGGGGTTGAAAAGGGAAAGGGTCCTAATGGTATCAAAATGGATATTGAATGATTCACCCCGGCAAATTATCAGGGGTCTCATTAAACTAAAAGCTTTTTACACTGTTAAATCATTACATACTAAACGGTTTTATTATGGCAACAATTGACAACCAAATACTGGTTATATTCGGAGCTTCCGGAGATCTGACCAAACGCAAATTAATTCCGGCTTTATACAATCTTTATACAGAAAATTTCCTGCCGGACCAATTTGCCATACTGGGCACAGGACGGAAGCCATTCAGTGATGACTCATTTCGTGAGCACCTGAGGAAGGAATCGGATATTACTGATGATACTTTTCTAAAACAAATATATTATGTTTCCATAGATACAAAAGATATCGAATCCTATGCCGGATTGAGGGATCGTTTACAAGAGCTGAACAGCATGATTGACGGCAGGGGCAATTACATATTCTATCTGGCAACGCCACCCAACCTGTATCCGGTTATCACCCGGGCTTTACATCATCACAGGCTTTGCTGTGGCAATCAGGAACATCCCGGCTGGAAAAGGCTGATTGTTGAAAAGCCTTTTGGATTTGATCTTAAGAGTGCCAAAGAATTGAATGAAGAACTGCTGGAACATTTCAACGAGGATCAGATTTACAGAATAGACCACTATCTGGGCAAGGAAACCGTTCAAAACATCATGGTAACCCGGTTTTCGAATAGCATTTTCGAACCTTTATGGAACAGAAATTATATTGATCACGTGCAGATCACTGCAGCAGAAGAACTGGGGATCGAACGCCGTGCAGGTTATTATGATGAAATTGGTGCATTAAGGGATATGGTACAAAATCATCTGCTCAACCTGGTCGGTATGCTGGCGATGGAGCCTCCAGCCCTTCCTACCACCGCTGCCATCCGCAATGAAACAATGAAAGTGTTTCAGTCGCTGAGACCTTTAAACGAAGAAGACATCAGACATAATATGATCAAAGGGCAATACAAGGGTACCCGGGTAAATGGAAAATACAGCCCTGGATATCTGGAAGAAGATGGCGTTCCCGAAGATTCAAGCACGGAAACCTCTGTGGCACTTAAACTGAACATTGACAACTGGCGCTGGAAAGATGTTCCATTTTTTGTCAGAACAGGCAAGCGGATGCCCAGGCAGGTAACCGAAATCGTCATTCAATTCCGGCCCACACCGCATCATATTTTTTGTGAAGATGGAAGACCTCAGGCCTCTCCGAACCAACTGGTGATACGGATTCAGCCGGACGAAGGATTATTATTGAAATTCGGGATGAAGATTCCCGGAGCAGGATTTAAAGTGCAGGATGTGAATATGGATTTTCATTATGCCGACATTGCCAGGAAACAACTTCCTTCAGCCTATGAGCGTCTGCTGCTCGACTGCATGAATGGTGACCTGACCCTGTATTCCCGGGGTGATGCGGTAGAAATTACATGGGAATTCATCCAGCCGATACTGGAATTATGGAATTCCGAGCCCACACTTAATTTATATCCCTATGCAGTGAACTCCTGGGGACCTTCAGAATTTCACAACCTGATCAGGAACAACACAGGATTCGACTGGCGGGAGCCATGCAAAAATCTTTCGGACTCCCCGGATTGAAACTGAATCTAAATAAGAAAATGCTATGAAAGCCAATGTACATGTCTTTAATTCGGCAGATGAAACCATACATCAGCTGGCAGAAAAGATTTATCAGGCATCCATGAATACAGAGAGAGAATATTTCCATCTGGCCATTTCCGGAGGAAGCACACCACTGAAGCTGTTCAAATACCTGGGAGAAGCTTATGCATCCCATATGCCCTGGAGTAAATTTAAGCTATTCTGGGTTGATGAGCGTTGTGTGCCGCCTGACCATCCGGAAAGCAATTATGGAAATGCATCTCAAAACCTGCTTAGTCATGTAAACATTCCTGAAAACCAAATATACCGAATAAAGGGAGAAAACGAGCCAGAGAATGAAAGCAAACGCTATTCTGCCGTTCTGAGTGACAATTTACCCAGTTCATATGAGTATCCCAGATTGGATTTTGTGATTCTGGGCATGGGAAACGATGGCCACACGGCATCCATTTTCCCGGTCCAAATACATCTCCTTGAATCGGAAAAATTCTGCGAGGTTGCCAAACACCCCGAAACCGGTCAAAAACGGATAACTTTAACCGGCCGCCTGATCAACAATGCAGCCCATATTGCTTTTTTGGTAACAGGAGAAAACAAAGCAACCACTTTATCGCAGGTATTGGATGAAAACAAGCTGGATCTGCCTGCCGCCCTGATTGATCCCAATCATGGAGTTCTGGAATGGTACCTTGATAATCAGGCAGCAAGCAAATTGTAATACAAAGAAATATTGTCCCGAGCAATATTTTACACCGAATTATTCAAATAATTCTCACCCTATTGAAAAACCTGGCTTTTCGCTTCATTATTTTCCTGCATCTGGTCGCCAGGATTTATATATGAAGAACCATTGGATGTTGTCAAACATAAATCGACGGACAATCAAAATTCAGAAATCAGTGTTATAAAAATAACAAAACAAAAATTATACTTAAAGATTTTGTTATTAATGTATCAATTAAAAAGGAGGAAAAATTATGAGTTACAACACCCATCAAACAATTAACGGAAATTATACAGAACAGGCACAAGCCGTATTTGATTTTGTCGGTAAATTATCCAAGGAAAGCCCGGAAATTGCAAAGGGTTTTTCTACATTACATAAAGCCGCAGGTCAGGATGGCGCTTTATCTAAGAAACATAAAGAACTGATGGCACTGGCAATCGGCATTACCAGTCGTTGTGAGGGTTGTATTGCCTGCCATGTGCAGGATGCAATAAAAGCAGGCGCCACCCATGAGGAAATTGTAGAGACCATTGGTGTAGCTGTGCTGATGGGAGGTGGACCTTCCATCGTATACGGTGATAAAGCATACAAAGCCATGCAGGAGATGATGTAAAATCAGATTTTCTCATAGAGCAGGCTGGTGTCATTTTTTTGGCACCAGCTTTTTTTTTCTTTTTTTCCGGGAAAAATTTCAGGTTTTGTATTTTAGCAGTGAAAATTATTTGGAATTTGTTTTTTTGAATTTGGAGTGTTTAGATTTAATCATTCATTTCTTCCTTATTACCAGAAACAATTTTCTCCCAAAAATAAATTTACCTTAAAATACATAAACCATGAAAAATCTTTTTTTTGCTCTCCTTATCGGAATCTTGTTCACCAATACGGCATGTACACAAAGCGAAACGGATGCCGGAAAAGACAACAAGAATGAAAACAAGCCTGAACGTGAAGAATGGCTGAAAGACAACGGATTTGGCATGTTCATCCATTTTGGCGTAGATGCACAGCTTGGAACGGTCATCAGCCATTCGCTGGTGGGTGCATCGGATGAGTATGTGAGTCGTTATTTCAATGAACTGCCTGAATCATTCAATCCTTCAGAGTTTAATGCAGAAAGGATTGCAAAACTTGCCAAAACAGCCGGCATGAAATATATCGTCTTTACCACCAAGCACCATTCCGGTTTTTGCATGTGGGATACCGAAACCACGGATTTCAACATCATGAATACCCCATATGATCAGGATATGGTTAGGCAATACGTGGAAGCAGCAAGAGAACAGGGACTTGATGTAGGTTTTTACTATTCACCCGAAGATTTTCATTTCCTGCATGAAAAAGGGATTACCATAAGCAGGAGCAGATTCCAGGAAGCGGTCACCCCGGAAATCAAAGAAGACTATCATCAGTTTATCCGGGATCAAATAAGGGAATTGTTCACCAACTATGGTAAAATAGACCTGTTGTTTCTGGACGGCGATTATGAAGAACCGGCCAAACAAACTGCCTGGAAATTACAGCCCGATGTGCTGGTCACAAGGGGTGCCCTGGAAACGCCAGAACAAACCATTCCGGGAGATCCCATGGAAGAAGCATGGGAAACTTGTATGACCTTGGGGACCCAGTGGCAGTTTAAACCCACCAATGAAAAATACAAGGATGGCACCCGGATGATTGAGATCCTTTCGGAAATCCGGTCCAAGGGAGGCGCATTGCTGCTGAATGTTGGTCCCGATCCTTATGGTGTCATTCCCGACGGGCAGGAAAATGTCCTGCGTGAAATGGGGGCCTGGAACTTCATCAACCGGGAAGCCATGTTTGATGTCCGGCCCTGGATTGTGCCCAATGAAAAAAACATCATTTTTACAAAGAAAAAGAATGCCAACACGGTATACGGGATCATTACCAACGAAGAAGACTGGGAGCATGGGGAGAGAAAACAGTTTACCGTGCGCTCCATACAAAGTACAGATAACACCAAAGTTACTGTGCTTGGACAGAATGACCGGGTTCTGGAGTACAACCCAGATGTGATTCCTGAAACCCGCTTCGAGCAAAGAGATAATGCCCTGGTCGTTTCATGTGTAAGAGCCCAGCGGATTTATAACAACAGAAAATGGCCCAACCCGGTGGTGCTTAAATTTGAAAATGTGGCTCCTGCTTTGGAACCTCCAAAGATAAAAACGGAAGAAATCAACGAATCGGAGGGTGCTATTGAAATCACGGTTGACGAGATGGGAGATCAGGAGGAACTGAAACTATCCTATGAGTATCGGCCCTATGCGGGTTTTGTTGAGGAATTGTATCATGATGACTGGGAAACAAGCACCAACAGCATTACCATTGACAGCCCGGGTGAATATACAGTCGATATTACCGAACAGATGAAAAATACCTATCAGATAAGGGCAGTGGCATTGCATCCGAAGGTGAATATCTATGGAGGCATCCTGAGGGGACAGTTGGACTGAACCCGCAGTTTATTAAATAGAATGAAGCTTTTAACAGATTACCCATAAGGCTATTTATGAATTTTTAGATTCAGAAAATGCCGATGCCTTTTAATTGTTAACAAAAAAGCAATTTAGCGCAAAGCAA
>CAYNPZ010000128.1:0-10674 GCA_964399175.1 uncultured Bacteroidales bacterium
TCTGATAATGTTTTACGGTTTCCTGCTGGGCAAGACTGAGGATGGGCGAGATCAACAGTATTACAATGAAAATTTTCTTCAAATCCATGCATTTTATTAAAAATACTAACGCTTTCTATACGGAATTAGTATGAACCGGGTTCCATCAAAACAAAATCCCATCGGGATTATCTCATATATGACTCACACAATCAGATTGTTGAACAATTACCATAGAACACTGACAGATCGGATATATTTCAACAATGACGGATTTTAGAAAAATGGATCGAGCGACCCGATGCATTACTTTATTGTTCTTCCATCAGCCGGTCCAGAGCGCTCTCATAATGTTTTTTCAGGTCATGAATAAATCCGAATGAATCGTCATCTATCCGCAATTCCGATTTGGTAACATGGCCCAAAGTTGAAAACGGAACATCCCTTTCGAGCATGAAATCAATAAATTCTGTTTCACTGGATGAAGAAACGCTCACGATAACCCTTCCCTGGGATTCTCCGAAGAGAAACGCATCTTTCCTGATGTCTGCACTGGTAGTAATATCAAAACCCAGATTATGAATCATTGCTGATTCCAGAAGCGTTATAAACAATCCACCGTCAGAAACATCGTGGGCCGATTCAAGCAAATCGTTTTCAATTAGTGCCTTTACGGCTTGTTGAACCTTATATTCCTCTTCGAGGTCAAAAAACGGCGCAGGTGATTTTTCAACCTTATGATGGGAGTAAAGGTATTCGGAAGAGTCGATGTTTTCTACCGATCTTCCGATCAAAAAGATCATATCTCCCTTTTTCTTGAATCCAATGGTAGTTTGGTGGCTCTTATCTTTCAGCATACCGATCATGCCAATGACGGGAGCCGGAAATACGGGTTCCATATGATCATTGATGGTAGTTTGGTTATAGAAGCTTACATTCCCACCTGTTACGGGAGTATTGAATTTCCGGCATGCATCTCCCATTCCTTTCACTGCCTGGACAAATTGCCAATAAGCTTCTGAATTGTATGGATTACCAAAATTCAGGCAATTGGTAATGGCCAGGGGATCGGCACCTGAGCATACCAAATTCCTTGCAGCTTCAGCAACTGCAATCTGGGCGCCTACATAGGGATCTGCATTTACATAACGGGCGTTACAGTCCACTGTCATAGCCAAGGCCTTATCGCTGTTTTTCAAATTGAAAACTCCTGCATCGCTGGGAAAATTCGTGCTCATATTGGCCGTTCCTACCATTGTATCATACTGCTCTATAACCCATCGCTTTGATGCTATATTGGGGTTGTTGACGAGTTCCCTGACAACCTCCAGATAGTTTGTTGGCTCGGGAACATCGTCTATGGAAAATTTTTTATACTCATCGATATAGGCAGGTTTGGTATATTCCCTGTCATAAACCGGCGCACCTCCACCCAGTACGAGGCTGGAAGCAGGCACATCTGCCACCAGTTCATCATTCATATAAAAATACATCCTGTCCTCCTCGATCACCTCCCCGATGATCTCTCTGTTCAGCTCCCACTTATCAAATATTCTTTCCACTTCCTTTTCATGTCCTTTTTCTACAACTACCAACATGCGCTCCTGTGATTCAGACAGCAATATTTCAAAAGGCTCCATGTTCTGCTGTCGAAGGGGAACCTTGCTGAGGTCTATTTTCATTCCGTGACCTCCTTTTTCTGACATCTCTGAGGTAGAACAAATAATGCCCGCTGCCCCCATATCCTGCATACCAATAACAGCAGCCGATTTATTCAATTCCAGTGTTGCCTCAAGGAGGAGCTTCTCCATAAACGGGTCGCCTACCTGGACAGAAGGAAGATCTTCACTTGAATTTTCGGTAAGGTTAGCAGAAGCAAAAGTTGCTCCATGAATGCCATCTTTACCTGTAGAAGAACCAACAATATATACCGGATTCCCCACGCCTTTTGCTACTGCAGAAATAATTCTGTCCTTTTTTACCAGTCCTACAGACATGGCATTGACCAAAGGATTGGTGTTATAGGTTTTGTCAAAAAACACCTCTCCCGCCAAGACGGGGACACCGAAAGAATTACCATAGTCACCGATTCCTTTAACCACCCCTTTCACATGCCACCTGGTCCTGTCAAGTTTTGGGTCGCCAAATCGTAATGAATTAAGCTGTGCAACCGGCCGTGCACCAACAGTAAAAATGTCGCGGTTAATGCCTCCTACACCTGTGGCTGCACCCTGATAGGGCTCAATCGCAGAAGGATGATTGTGTGATTCTATTTTGAAGGCACAGGCCAGGCCCTCGCCCAGATCAACCAGGCCGGCATTTTCCTCACCTGCTTCGGTCATTAGCTGCTCGCCTTCCCTGGGTAAGGTTTTCAACCATTTGATCGAATTCTTATAAGAAGCGTGCTCAGACCACATAACCGAATAAATGCTCAATTCCGTAAAATTTGGATTGCGTCCCAGTATTTCCTTGATCCACTCGTATTCTTCCGGTAATAAACCCAGTTCTTTTGCTGTTTCTACGGTAACTTCCATCATGCTCACTTTTGATTCAAATATTTAAGCAAATATAATGAACAATTAAAAGAATCCCCTGATTAACTTCATAATTTAGGAAAAAGTGCCCAGCCCGCATGAATCAATGAACATAGGATATAAAACCTAACCCAGATAAACTGGAAATCCTAATTTCGCCGCCTGCCGGCGGGCAGGTAAATACTAAACAAATACTAATGTTCAAATTATTTAAATCAATCCCAGCCTTTTTGCCCTTCTTTCCCAGATTTGCATGGCCTGTTTCTGCATATCCTCAATGTTATCCAATTCATCCACGATCTCAGTACCCAAAAGGGTTTCAATAACATCCTCCATAGTTACAATCCCCGACATTTCACCATATTCACCCACTACCATCGTTATGTGCTCTTTCTGCTGAATTAGTTTATAAAACAGCCGTATGATAGGCATCTTTTCATTCACCACCATGATATTCCTACTTAAGGTTTTCAACTGCCTGTGCCATTTTTTTTCAATCATATTTTGCATCAGATCATCTTTTAGCACATACCCGGAAATGTTATCAATATTCTCCCCGTAGATGGGTATCCTGGAGACCCTTATCTTCTGGTGTTTTTCAAAAAAATCCTTGATTGTTGTATCTTCCGAAGCAGCAACCACCACCGTCCGGGGGGTCATGATGCTTTTAACCACAATATTATTGAATTTCATCAGGTTCATTAAAATCTGGGATTCCTCCTTTTTAAATATTCCTTCCTGCACACCAATTTCAGCCATTGCCTGAAATTCAGCACGGCTTAATATGGCACTGCCCTTTTGTTTATTCAGAATTTTAGTGATGAATTTGCTAAGAACAATAAAAGGATATAACGGGCTATAAATCAGTACAGTTAATGTCCGGGCAGTAAAGGGAGCCAGTTTTTTCCAGAAACTGGCACCTATGGTTTTGGGGATGATCTCTGAGAATATCAGGATTAACAGGGTCAGTACGGCTGAGGTAATGGATAAATATTCATTTCCCCATACTTTTTGCGCCTGAGCTCCAACACCAGCTGCTCCGATGGTATGGGCAAATGTATTCAATGTCAGTATGGCCGACAAAGGCAGATCTATTTCTTCTTTAAACTTTTTCAAACTTCTGGCATAAGACTTGTTTTCATTAGCCTTTGCTGCTATAAACGAAGGTGTTATACTCAATAAAGCAGCCTCAAGCAAAGAACACAAAAAGGAAAAAAAGAGGGCAATAAAAAGATATACGAATAATAATATCATAAGGCTTATGGCTTAATTAACTTAACTTCATTCATTTTTCGTAAAAATGCATTTCTTTCAGATAACTATAAACTTTAGGAGGCACGAAATATCTAATATCCCTCCCTTCTTTAATGGAATTACGAATAAAACTTGATGATATTTCAATCAATGGCGCATTTACAATTGTAAACTGATAACGATCTCCATATTCCGATGGATCTACGCTGGGCCTGGGATAGACGTAGATCGGATATTGCCGGATCAACTCATTGAAATTTTTCCATTTATGCAAATGAGTAAGATTATCCGAGCCCAGAATAAGGTTAAAACTGTACCGTGGATACTTTTCACTAAGATAAACCAGGGTATCTATTGTATAGGAGGGTTTCGGCAAATGAAATTCAATATTGGTAGGGCTTATTTGCCAATCATCCTCCAGTGCCATCTGTGCCATATAATATCTGTGATGTTCGGCAAGCAAGTTTTTTTTGGGTTTGAACGGGCTTTGGGGACTTATCACCAGCCATATCTTTTCAAGATCGGTAAATTCAGCAAAATAATTGGCTATTGCCAAATGACCTATATGAATAGGATTAAATGAACCAAAAAATAGTCCTACTTTCATAACATCCAAAGTTAATATTAAATAGGGAGAAAATTTCTGATGATCTCTTCAGCTTTTACTACAGCTCGGTTCAAATCATCATTATAGAGAATCTCATCGAATCTGCCGGCATACTTTATCTCTGCTTTAGCCTTTTCGATTCTCATCTTAATATTGAATGATTCATCCAGAGAACGGTTTATCAATCTTTTTTCCAGTTCTTCCACAGAAGGGGGCATCACAAATACAGCCAGGGCTTCCTTTCCGTACAAATTCTTTAAATTCAGCCCTCCCTCCACATCAATATCAAAAATCACATTTCGCCCTTTATTTATTATTCTTTCTATTTCACTTCTTAACGTGCCGTAATAATGACCTTCATAAACTTCCTCCCATTCCACAAACTCCCCCCTTTTAATCTTGTCCAGGAAAGTCCCTTTAGATAAGAAATAATAATCCACCCCATCCTCCTCATTTTCTCTCCGCGGTCGCGTACAGGCAGATATCGAAAACTCAAGGTTCAGCTCTTCCTTTTGAAGCAATCGTTTAACGATGGTTGTTTTCCCTGACCCGGAAGGAGCTGAAAATATGAGTAACTTTCCTTTCATTACGGCAGAAAAGTTAGGAATTATAAGACATTCATCACTTGTTCCCTGATCTTCTCAACTTCATCCTTCATTTGCACAACGATCTTCTGGATTTCCGAATCATTTGCCTTGGATCCCATGGTATTGATCTCTCTTACCATTTCCTGAAGAATAAAATTCAGTTTTTTTCCTACAACTTCCCCGGTTTCAAGCATCTCAAGAAAATAATCGATGTGATTTTTCAATCTCACCTTTTCTTCTGTTATATCCATTTTTTCAAGATAATACACCACTTCCTGGTCAAACCTGTTTTGATCGATCTCAAAATCATTTTTTATTTCATTCAACCTTTCTTTCAGCCGGTCTTTAATGGTTTCAATCCTTTTATCTTCAAGAGGATCGATTGAATTTATATTTTCTGACAGTAAATTGATTCTCGATTTAAAATCTTTTGCTATAGCTGCACCTTCCTGCTTCCTGAATTCCACACATTGACTCAATGCCTCCTCCATATTCTCCTGTACAAATTGCCATTCTTCCTCTGTAAGTTCCTCCTCTTCCTTTTCAAATGCCTCAGGCATCGTCAGGGCAGTTCTGAGCAACTCCGAATCGAAATTAATCTTCATATCTTCGGAAAAACGCTTAATTTGCCTTATATAACTTTTCACCACAGGGGTATTGATGGTAGCTGCCTGCTCCTCATCAGTAATTTCGTATGTAATCACACAACTGATCTTTCCCCGCTTCAGACGATCGGTGATCATGTTCCGTAACAACAGTTCTTTCTCTTTAAGCTTATAGGGAAGTTTAAAGTTTATATCGCACTGCTTGCTGTTTAATGACTTAATCTCAATAGTAATCTGTTTATTTTGATAGCTGCTCTGAGCTTTACCATATCCCGTCATCGACTGTATCATAGAACCATGTATATTAAATTTTGCTACAAAGGTACAATAATCCTGCTAATAAGCAATTATAAATTCTCATGTCATCCCACTACCACCTTATTTTTCCATCTGCCTGTCAGGTAATAGGCATATGACATAACCAAACCCATAAACCAACCGATAGGAATAGCCCACCATATACCAATTTCCCCGAACTTTTGTGATAAAAGATAAGCTCCGGGAATTCTGAAAACCCAAAGCGAAAAGATGGTGGTAATCATAGGCACCATGGTGGCACCTGCACCCCTCAGTACGCCAGAGGTCGAAAACATTGCGGAAAAAACAAGATAAAATGAACCCACAATGGTAAGATATTCCCGTCCTATCTTAATAACCTGGGGATCGTTCGTAAACAGGCCCATTATAAAATCTCCGAATACCAAAACTATCAATGTAACGGTAACGGAAACCAGGGAAGACATCTTTAGAGTGGCAATATAACCTGTTCTAACACGGTACTCCCTTTTAGCACCAAGATTCTGACCTACAAAAGTAGCAAGCGCAGTGGCAAAATTCATTGCCGGCAGAGTAGCCAGGGAATTAACCCGGGCAGCTACCGAATAAGCAGCAATCACATCGGTACCAAAATCATTGACTATCCAAACCAATGCCATCATTCCGGCGGCAATTACGGTTTGCTGAACTCCGGTGGGCAAACCAATTCTCAGGCTCTTACGAAAAAGCGATCGGTCGAACTTCAGTCCGAACAGCGATATTTGCACAATCTGATGGGTTCTGTTCAGATATAAAACAGCTGTTATGAACGCTCCTCCCTGAGCCACAATGGATGCAACAGCCACACCCCCGATACCCCACTCAAATACAATAACAAACAACAGATCGAACCCGATATTGAAAACAGTAGAAATAATGAGAAAATACAGTGGCGTAATGGAATCACCCAGGCCCCGTAAAGAAGCACTGATTCCCATAAATCCGAAAAATGCAATGACTCCGCCAAAAAAGATCTTCAGATATTCTTCAGCCATAGGTATCACTTCCTGCGGAAGGCGTAAAAGTAAAAATATCTCCCTGCTGAAAATGATACCCAGTATACTGACTGCAATGGAGGCAAAAAAGAGAAAAATGAACAGGGTATCGATTGTACGTTTTACCTTGTCGTTTTCTCCAGCCCCAAAATATTGGGAGATCAACACGGTACTACCGGAGGTGATCCCCAAAACAAGTGAAAAGAATACAAAAATTACAGGAAATGAAGCTCCTACGGCCGCCAATGCTTCTTTGCCAATGTAATTTCCCACGATAACACTATCAACAATGTTATAAAGCTGATGAAAAACATTTCCAAGAAGCATTGGCAAGGCAAATCTCAGAATGAGCTTCCCCTCTTTTCCGCTCGTCAAATCTTTCATCCTTTTTGTGGTATCGTTTGCATAGTCTTTACCACAATACAGAAATTAAAATGTTTATAACATCCATTCGTCTAACCCTAAAAACAGTTAATTGTCATCATGTCCGCATATTGATACAACTCTTCCACGATATCCCTGATGGATTTGTCATGGTATCCTTCCTCCCTGCTTTTATAAAATAGGCATTCTCAGTAAACCTTGCCGAATCGAACAAAATTTTTACCCCGTATTTTCGGGCCAGCTCATATACCGTTTTCAGGTTCTCCATGGATACAGGCTGTCCACCGGACGAATTGCAGGTTACGGTAACCACCACAAAGGGTATCTGCGATTTTGGAGTTGACCTGAATACCTCCTCCAGTTTGGCAGGATCAATATTGCCTTTAAAAAGATATTCTTCTTGATTATCAAAAGCTTCATCTATCGTACAGTCAATCGCTTTGGCCTTTCTAAACTCTATGTGTCCCTTGGTTGTATCAAAGTGAGAATTACCGGGAACAAGATCTCCTTCCTTTACCAGCACGGAAAACAGTACATTCTCTGCCGCACGTCCCTGATGTGTGGGAAGAAAATACTGGAACCCAAAAATATCCTGTATGGCTGATTTCATGGTATAGTATGAGGATGCGCCGGCATAGCTTTCATCGCCGGTCATAAGAGCAGACCATTGCTGGTCGCTCATGGCGCCTGCGCCTGAATCAGTAAGTAAATCAATAAAAACCTGATCGCTCCTGAGATTAAATAAATTATATCTTGCCTGGGCAATCCATTCCTCCCTCTCCTGACGGGTGCTTTTACGAAGGGCTTCAACTACCTTTATTTTATAGGATTCTGCAAAAGGCAACTCCATATCAAATCATTTTAAAATTGTACTGAAAAAAATCAGAAAAGAAAAATTAAAACAGGGGAGATTGGCCTAATATTTGGGGTAATTATCCCTTCTTTTGATATTGATATGTCTGTATTTAGCCTTAAATTCAGGGATATGATACAATATCATAGGTTTATTTTTTTACAAAATTATTAATTTATTAAAAATTGAAATAAATTTTCAGCCAATTTATATACAAAAGTTTTGAAGATGAAAAAGGGATTTAGCGCGTTTTTGCTATTAATAGTCATAATTGTTTTTCAGCAAAAAATTATGGGTTCTCAAAATTTAAAAAAAACCCATCCGGAATCAGCCGGATTTGAGAAGATATCAAATTTACGCTCTCTGCAAGATACAACCCCGCAAAAGAATGCCAACGACACCCTGCCCTATGTTCAAAGGGATACAATCATAGGTAAGGTAATCGATACCATCGCCCAGGATACCTTAATTGACAGCCTCCAGCTAGATACATTAAGGAAAATCATTCAGGACGATACCATCCTGGTTGTGATAAAAGATACCATTCCTGAAAAACCACTTGTTGATACCATGTTGATCCGGGATACAATTATTGTAAGAGACACCATAGAGAAACAACTCCCGGATTCACTGACTCATTTTTTCTTCAAACCGGAAACCAAACTGGACAGTGCGATCACCTACTGGAATCGTTATGCCATTAAAGATACTTCTTCCATGCTAACAGACAGCATGAAAAACAGAATAAAAAATTTCCTGTTTTATGCCAAATCGCATCCTGTTGATTCCACTTTGCAGTTCACCGAAGATTTTCTGAAAACTGATACCACTTTTAGTTTCTATAGGGATTCTTCGCGCCTTACAGTCAATGATTCGCTTTATCAGTATCTGTCTTATCTGTTGAATACCACCAAAAAAGACTCCGTACAATTTACCATTTCCAACAGATCCAGGGACTCAATTAATTTATGGTTGAAAAAAGATCCACGGGATTCAATAAGGTTTATTCTTTATGACCACAAGGATTACCCTGCGGGATTATGGATCAAACCCCAAAGCAAAAATTCACTGAAGCTTTCATTTGTTGAGGATGTGCATATTACAGAAACCGAGCAACAGAAAACCCTTAAGGAAATGCTTCCTGTTGATATGAGTGATTATAAACTAAGACAACAGGAACATGTTGATATGATTTTCCCGGAGTGGGATTTGGATGGTATTACCAATGCCCATTTCAGTCAGGGTTATCTGTCGAACTGGTCCCGGGGTGGTGAAAGCTCACTGAGTACATTATGGAACCTCAGATACAGTGCCGATTACAGCCTGGGCAATAAAATTTCGTGGGACAACGACCTGGAATACAAGATAGGACTTTTAAAATCAGGAAAGAAAAAGCTAAGAAAAAACGAGGACAAGCTGGAGATCAATTCAAAGTTTGGCAGCAACGCTGTTAACAACTGGTACTACAGTGCATTGCTGAATTTCCAGACCCAGTTTTTTACAGGTTATAATTATCCCAATACGGAGAATCCTATATCCGGATTTCTTGCACCAGCCCGTCTGGTATTCTCCATCGGTATGGACTACAATCCCAGGAATGATCTTACCATACTACTTTCACCTGTATCATCCAAATTTACAATGATGCGGGATACCGTCAAGTTTGACCAAACCTATTTTGGTATTCCTGAAAATCAAAAAGTCAAAAAAGAACTGGGTGCTTACATTAAATCCATCTTCTCTATTGATTTCAGCAACGACATCAGCATGGAGAACAAAGTGAATTTCTTTATCAATTACCTGGAAAAAAATGAAAGCCTGGATGTTGATTATGAAATGACATTGAATATGAAAGTAACCGAACTGATCAATACTACGATCAGCACCCACTTGATTTTTGATAAAGATGTAAGTCCCAAAATTCAATTCAAAGAAAATTTAAGTGTCGGAATCTCATATAAATTGACAACACCCTGGGTCTTATGAAGTATACCATTCGGGAGCAGGTAAGCTGGAAATCAAAACCATTTTATTTGATCTAAACGGAACCCTTTCTGTACATGGTAAGATAGGTAGGATCAGCGAAAAAGCTTTTGAGTTTTTCCTGTTTAATAATCCCCCGGAGGCTACCCTCAAGAAAATCGAGTAGGAAGATAGGGATTAACTCTCTATCTGTCTTCTCACACCACCGTACGCCCTGCCGTGGCGGGGTACGGCGGTTCCTTAGTTACACCCTTACCTGATTATCTTCAGTTATCCATACGGAAGTAGGCCCTTTCGCGTATTTTCGGTATTCCGCCCCTGGCTTCTGCGAACAGGTATCTCTCGATATTTTCTGCTTTCTTCCTCCCATACGGTAACTTTCAGTTAATTCAAGTGACTAAAATTCCGTCTCTCCCCGAACAAGCCGGTATCCGGGTACTATGACTTCGGCTGACTTCTCACGGCAAATCTTATTTCAACCATGCTTCATACGCTGTTTCCACACGTCCGTGAGATCTCCTCCCGCGAAGCGGGACAGGCTGCGGTAAGGCCAATAACTTTCATTCCACTTGCCCGCA
>CAYNPZ010000129.1:0-10495 GCA_964399175.1 uncultured Bacteroidales bacterium
ATATTATATCAGAAATGTTTCAATTGGAGTTAAATTTTTTGTATTTTTGACGTTATTATAAGATAATATTGACAGCTATTTTATTATCTTTGGAAAGATTTATCAAACAATTCAGTTCAATATATAAAAGCAAAGATATACTATGAAGACTTTCCGTGTTAATTTAAGAACCATTGCTGTAATATTTGTTTCGATTGTGATATTGGGCATATTATCCTGTAAACAGAAGCCAGGTAAGCAGAAAGCCGTTGATGGGGAAAAAAAGGCAAACAGATCAGAAAAAGTCCATATTCTATATCCCATATGGTCGGAGGGTATTGCGCTTACCAATCTGGCAAAGGCTATATTGGAAGATAAAGGATATCAAGTTAAGTTAACCCTTTTGGAACCTGGCAAGATCTATTCTACTCTTGCCAAAAGCGAGGCTGAGTTAATGCTGGATGCTTGGCTGCCCCATACCCATAGCGAATATTGGAAGAAATATAATGACAACCTTAGAAAAATAGGTGAAGCTTTCAGCCAATGTACAAGCGGGCTTGTTGTACCAACCTATGTTGATATTGATTCAATTACTCAGTTGAACAAGCATATAGAAATGTTCAACGGAAAAATTGTCGGTATAAACAGTAATGCAGGTATCCATAGAAATACAGAAAAAGCCATAAAGGGATATAATCTTGATTTCAATCAGATAACCTCAAATGAAGTTGCTATGATGGCTAATCTGAAAAGTTCCTACGAAAGTCAGGAGCCCTTTATTATTACAGGATGGAAGCCCCATACCATGTGGGCCGACTTTGACCTGAAGTACCTTGAGGATCCCAAGGAAGTATATCCCAAAGACGTTTGCGCTATCGTAAGCCGTCAGGGATTCGAGCAGGATTTCCCAGTGCTTTATGATTTCTTTACTAACTTTAACCTTCAGGAAACCCAGCTTTATAACCTAATGGATGCCATTGAAAAAGGTGAAGATGAGCTGGAAGCAGCGAGAGGATGGTATAATGATCATACGGTATTAGTGGAAAGCTGGATGCCTGAAGAAATGAACTAAAATTTCAGGTAAATCTCGTTTTATTTGAATCACCAGTCGAAACTTTGGCTGGTGATTTTTTTATTATTCTATTCCTGATGATTTTTTGTAGTTTTGGGGTTTTATTCAAATTTCAGGGAAACTTTTATAAGTTGCGGGTGTTTAATTTTTTACAAAACCTGACACATTATGACAAATATCAATAAATCTATACTGATCATCCTTGACGGCTGGGGAATAGGAGAAGAAAGTGAACAAAACGTTATCCATGTGGCCAATACGCCTTATATGGACAGTCTTATGAAGAATTACCCCAATACCAGGTTGCATGCCTCCGGTGAAAATGTCGGACTGCCCGAGGGCCAGATGGGCAATTCGGAGGTAGGTCACCTGAATATCGGGGCAGGCAGGATTGTTTACCAGGATCTGGTGCGCATCAACAAGGCCATTGAGGATGGTACCTTTGATCAGAATAAATTGCTGAACGAGGCATTTCAGTATGCCAAAGAGAATAATACCGGAGTACATTTCATCGGTCTTGTATCGGATGGGGGAGTGCATAGTTCAGATAAGCATCTGTATAAGCTTGCCGATATGACCGGCGATTATGGTCTTGATAAAGTGTACATTCATGCCCTTACCGACGGCCGGGATACCGATCCCTACAGCGGAAAAGGCTATGTACAGAACCTGCAGGATCACCTCAACAAGTCCAACGGGCAGATTGCTTCCCTGGTTGGAAGGTTCTACGGTATGGACCGCGATAAGCGATGGGACAGGATTAAACAGGCCTATGACCTTTTTGTTTATGGAAAAGGCAAACAGACCAAAGATGTGGTTCAGGCTATCCAGGAGTCCTATGGCGAGGGAGTAACGGATGAATTCATCGAACCAGTGGTGGTAACCGATGACAACGACCGGCCGGTGGGAACCATACAGGAGAACGATGTGGTGATCTGTTTCAACTTCCGTACCGATCGCCTGCGGGAGATCACCCAGGTGCTTACCCAGCAGGATATGCCGGAACACGGTATGCAGACCATGCCGCTGTATTACCTGACCATGACCAATTATGACAAGACTTTTAAGAATGTTAAGGTGATCTATGGAAAAGAAGATATTGTAAATACCATGGGCGAGGTAGTAGACAAAAACAATTTAAAACAATTGAGAATTGCCGAAACAGAAAAGTACGCCCATGTTACTTTCTTCTTTTCTGGTGGTAGAGAAGAAAAATTTGAGAATGAAAAGCGCATACTGATCAATTCTCCCCAGGAGGTAAAAACCTACGATGAAAAGCCTGAGATGAGTGCTTATGAAGTGAAGGATGCCGTTGTGGAGGAGATGAAGAAGCAGGAGATGGATTTTATCTGCCTGAATTTTGCCAATGGTGATATGGTAGGCCACACAGGTGACTTTGAGGCCATACGCAAAGCCATCGAAGCTGTGGACAGCTGTTTGAGGGATGTTGTGGAAACCGCTAAGGAAAACAGTTATGAAGCCATTATTATAGCGGATCACGGAAATGCCGATAATGCAATAAATAAAGATGGCAGTTACAATACGGCACATTCCACCAATCCCGTGCCCTTTATCCTTGTATCCAAAGATCAGCATTCGGTAAAAGAAGGCATCCTGGCTGACGTAACCCCGTCTCTTCTCAAACTGATGAACATCCCTCAGCCGGAGGAGATGACGGGAAACTGTCTGGTTGAATAAAGCAAAGCAATGAATTGAATGGTTACATTGTCACATTGTTCTATTGTTACATTGTTGGATTGAAATTAAACTAAATAATTATCATTTAATCGACAATGTAGCAATTTAACAATGTAACAATTATTATAAAAGAAATCCTGATAGATAGATTTATGGTACTCATCGGTAACGTTTTGGTAAGCCTCGACATATTTGAGCAGAAGTTTTTGTGCAATCTTAAAAGGTGTAAAGGTATGTGCTGTGTGGAAGGCATTGCCGGTGCTCCTGTTGAGAAGGAAGAATCTGAGATAATGGGCCGGATTATACCGAAGATAAAGCCTTATCTTCGTCAGGAAAGCTGGCAGGCCATTGAAGAACAAGGTCCTGTTGTGAAGGATCACGATGGGGATCTGGTTACACCACTGGTAAAAACTGAGGAATGTGCCTATGCCATTTTTGAGGATGGAATTGCCAAATGTGCCATAGAAAAGGCTTATTTCGAAAACCGTGTAGATTTCCGTAAACCCATATCATGCCATCTTTATCCCATACGCATCAAAAAGATGGATAACCTGGAGGCGCTTAACTATCATGAGTGGGATATCTGTCGTTCCGCGGTTCGTTATGGAAGAAAACAAGGGGTTCCCGTTTACCGGTTCGTAAAAGATGCATTGATACGTCGATATGGTGGAAACTGGTTCAGAGAGCTCGAAGAGACTGCTGAAGCCTATTATGAAAAGCAAAAGGCCCGCTGAACCTATATTTTCTTCAGTAGGGTTGTGGCTTCCGTATTCTTAATGGTGGCTTTGAACTCGTCTACAATGCTTTTTATCTTCTCCTGTGAAGAATCATTGACCGACAAGATCTTATCCTTTCCAACATGCTCCAGTCGCTCCAGGATATAAGCTATCGAGAGATTATCTATATCCTGTCCGGGCTGGTAGGCCCTTTCTTTCGTATTGGGACTGACGCTTTCCGATACGATCCGGCATTCTAGCAGTTCATAAAGAATTTTCCGCACCAGCCGTATGGGTATCTTTAGTCGGCTGCTTATTTGTTCTGCTGTTAAAGGGGTTTCTGCTTTCATGAAGTTTTTTATCAGCAAATGGGCAATTATAAGCGCCAGGATGTTTTTGCTGTAGATGCTGATGTTCTCAACATCCGATTCAAATTCATATTGTTGCATGTTTTGATCGGAAAATGCAATTTCACCCCCCAGAAGCACGATCAGCCAACTGATTTGTAACCATATAATAAAAAGGGGCAGTGCGGCAAAGCTGCCGTATATGGCGTTGTATCTGGACATTCCGATTTGCGAGTTGATGTACAACCATTGAACGGCCACGAATATGGTTCCCGCAACTATTCCACCGATCAGTGCGGATCTGAATTGCACTTTGGTGTTGGGCATGAACATGTATAAAAAGGTGAACAAAAACCAGATCAATACATAAGGGATCAACTTAACCAGGAAAAAGATTATCTGATCGATTAAGCCCAAAAATTCTATTTCAGATGCTATGCGTTCAATCTGGGTGGTAATGAATACCGTTGCACTGCTCGAAACAATAACAAGAATGGGCGCGATGAGCATGATCGAAAGATAGTCGCTGAATTTTCTGAACCAGCTTCTTGATCTTCGTATTTGCCAAATGGCATTAAATGACCCTTCTATATTGGCAAAAACTTTTAACACCGACCAGAGCAGAATTACCAGACCTATCCCGGCAATGATTCCTCCGCTGGTGTGATCCAGGAACGAGTTTGCAAAACGGATGATCCAGTCCAGAACCTCCTCTTGTCCGGTAAAATTGGCGAGAAGCTGCCTTTCCAGGTATTCTTTTAATCCGAAGCCCTTAGCAATGCCAAATGCAAGGGCAACTACCGGAACTACAGCCAGCAGGGTGTATACCGTGAGGGCGGAAGCCCTCAGCCCGATTTTGTCTTCCCTGAAACCCCTTATTGCAAGTGCCAGAGTACGTAAAAGCCGGAGCCATAATTTTTGCCTGCCGGATATTTTTTCCAGTGCAATGCCCCAGATGGTGTTATTGAAAAATGTTCTGAACCGGTTTAACATAAGTTATTCTAAATAATGGTGCATAATTTTTATTGAATGGCGGATAAAAATATAAAATATGTTGATTGTTGCTATCGATTTCTTAGTAAATTTGATAAATAAATTCTATCATTTTGGAAACGGTAGAAGATAAGCTTCAGGAGCTGAAAAAAAAGGTTCAGGCATGTCACCTTTGCCGTCTATCCGAAACCAGAATTCAGGCAGTACCGCCTGAAGGCAGTGTGGATGCACGTATCATGATTATTGCGCAGGCGCCGGGAAGGGAGGAAAATCAACAGGGGAAAATGTTTGTAGGTCCCTCCGGTGATGTGCTGAACCAACTTTTTGCACGTATAGGTCTGAAACGCGAGGATGTTTATATGACCAATATGCTGAAGTGTTTCCTTCCCAATTGCCGTAAACCCCGCCAGGATGAGATAGATACCTGTAATGTTTATCTTGATCAGGAAATTGAACAAGTCAACCCGGAGCTCCTTGTGCCCCTTGGTTATCATCCTACAAAGCATCTGTTGAAGAAATTTAAACTGGAAATACCCAATCGCAATAACTTCCCTGACCTTTTCGGGAAGCTCATGGTGACCGGTAAGTATAAGATTCTGCCTCTTCGTCATCCTGCAACGGTGGTGCATCAAAGTGTCAACTTTCAGAAACTGGAGAAAAATTACCGAAAGCTGAAGGTGGTGACTCAAACCTGTAAATGGCATGCGGTATGCCCCGTCAAATTTTTTTATGACCAGGGCAAATTATCGAAAAACTGGATCGACCGTTACTGCAAAGGTGACTGGGAATCCTGTGAACGTTTCAGGATGGAGGTGAACAATATCCCCCATCCCGATAACATGTTGCCTGACGGAACAATTGATCATAATCTGGAATAATTGAAGATTTACATAAATTTTGAATGTTATTATGAATACTTCTGATAATCCCATTGTAAAAATTCCTGCCGGAAATACCAATGTCTACCTGATAAGAAACGGCAATTCCTCTGTTTTAATTGATGCGGGAGAAAAAGGCAGCACCCGGAAACTCCTGAAGGTCCTTGAAATGTATGGGCTAAAGCCTCAAAACATTCATCTGATCATTTTGACCCATACCCATTATGATCACACCGGTAATCTGAAAGCTTTGAAGAATGCTACTGGGGCGCAGGTGCTGGTGCACAGCAATGAAGCGGATAAACTCAAAGCGGGTTATACCCCTTTGCCGAAAGGGACAAAAATGTTCAGCAAAATCATTGTTTATCTTGGACATCATTTGATGAGAAAATTGGCCAGGTATGAACCTGTGGAACCGGATATAGTGGTTGATGATCAATATGACCTCAGCCCGCAGGGGATATCAGGCTATATTTTATTTACCCCCGGTCATACATCTGGTTCCATAAGCTTTATACTTAAAGATAATGATGCATTTATAGGTGATGCTGCTTTTAATATAGCCGGTTCTGGTGTATACCCGCCATTTGCCAATGATCAGAATGATCTGATCCGAAGCTGGAAAAAACTGTTGGATACGGGATGCGAGAGATTTTTCCCGGGCCATGGCCGTATGATACCGAGGGCCAAATTTGAAAAGAACCTGCAAAAAAGGGCCTGATAGTTAAATGGTTATTCTTTTGTTCCAGTAGCAGCTGTTTAAGCTTGTTGGATAAATATAAAACAAAACTTACCTGATGATTTGATCAAACCTTTTGATTTTAAAGTGTAAAAGCCTGAAATGATATTTCTGTGAATGCCATTCTCCCTTGAATTTGCTCGTAGGATTTAATTGTTTAAGTTCACGCAGGCTTATTTGATACACATTTAAACAATAATTTACAGTTATTGTTTAATCTTAAAATTTTTTATCGAAATGTCAAATTCTAAAAGAGGAACTAATGTTTAAAGAGTACGATCCATTGAATAATAAGATGTTCAGTGTAATGGACAAGGAGGGCAAGATCGTCAATGAAAAATGGATGCCTGACCTGGCTGATGAGAAGGTTTTGCAGGCATACAAAGACATGCTTTTTGCCCGCACTGCCGATCTGATGACTGTAAATTATCAGCGTCAGGGCAGAATATATACATATCCGCCCAATCATGGGCAGGAGGCTATCGCAAGGGGGATAGCCGAGCTTATGCGTGAAGATGACTGGGTTGTGCCTGCCTATAGAGAATTGGGTTTATGGCTGGCTAAAGGCGCCACTTTAAAGGACGCCTTTCTTTATTTTATGGGATATGAAGATGGTTCGAAATTTGAAAAAGCCCGTCATTTGCTCCCTGTTTCCATACCGATTGCCTCGCAAATGCTCCATGCCGCCGGTATAGGATATGCCATAAAGTATCATGAAAAAGATGAGGTGGTATATACTTTTGTTGGAGATGGAGGTACTTCGGAAGGTGACTTTCATGAGGCGCTTAATTTTGCCGGGGTATGGAATGTTCCCGTTGTATTTGTTATACAGAACAACCACTATGCTATCTCCTTTGGGGTTCAGAATCAAACGGGATCACAGAATCTTGCCATCAAGTCTTACGCTTATGGAATCAATGGAATCCAGGTGGATGGTAACGATTTCTTTGCCATGACAAAAGTTGCCGATTATGCCAGCCAGCACGTAAAGGAAGGCAATGGACCGATTCTGATAGAGGCGGTTACCTATCGCAGAGGGGCCCATACCACCTCCGACGATCCTTCAAAATACAGAACCAAAGAGGAAGAACAGCAATGGGAGGAAAAAGATCCGCTGAAGCGGTTGAGAGGTTATCTTTCAGCCAAAAAACTATGGGATGATGATCAGGAAAAAGAAATCAGTGATCAATATAAGAAAGAGGTAGAAAGGGTATTTGACGAAGCCGAAAATTACGGAGAATATCCGCTGGAAGATGTGTTCAATTATCAGTATTCTGAAATGCCTGATGATCTGAAAAAACAATTATATGATCATGAAAAATATTTAAAATGGAAGGAGGGTAAATAAATGAGTGTAATGACGCTTGTTAAGGCAATTAATGATGCCCTGGACATTGAACTGAATGAAAATGAAAATGTGGTTGTATATGGTGAAGACGTGGGCTATGAAGGAGGCGTTTTTCGTGTAACTCAAGGTCTTCAGAAAAAATACGGGGAAAAGCGGGTGTTTGATTCTCCCCTTGCTGAATCAGGAATTGTTGGTACTTCTGTGGGTATGGCGGTGGCCGGATTAAAACCGGTAATAGAAATGCAATTCTCCGGATTCGCCTATCCCGGTTTTAATCAAATGATTTCACACGTTGCCAGAATGCGCAACCGCAGCCGGGGTAAGTACACTTCTTCCCTCGTTATCCGTATGCCTTATGGCGGAGGCATTAAAGCTCTGGAACACCATTCAGAAAGTATGGAGGCTTTATATGGGCATATTCCGGGTCTTAAAGTAGTAATGCCCTCCACGCCTCATGATGCAAAAGGACTTTTGATATCTGCTATTGAAAGTGAGGATCCGGTCATTTTTATGGAACCCAAACGCATTTACCGGGCTGTAAAACAGGAAGTATCGGAGGATAAATTTAAACTGCAGATTGGTAAAGCCAATGTCGTCCAGCAGGGTACCGATGTAACCGTGGTTACTTACGGAGCCATGATGCGCGATACCCAGAAAGCCATTGCCATGGCCAAAAAAGCAGGTATCTCCGTGGAATTGATTGATTTGAGAACCATTTACCCGATGGATAAGGAAACGATTGCCACCTCCATCAAGAAAACCGGAAGGCTGGTTAGTGTAACCGAAGCCCCGAGGACTTTCGGTCCGGGAGGTGAACTGATGGCTGTAGCCAATGAAGAAGCGTTTCTCCATCTTGAAGCACCTCCGAAAAGGGTAACCGGCTTTGATACCATTTTTCCCCTTCCGCAGGGCGAACATCACTACATACCTACACCGGAGAAAATTTATTATGAAATAGAAAGAACCGTCAAATTTTAAGATATTATGAGACATGTATTTAAATTTCCCGATATAGGAGAAGGCCTGGAAGAAGGTACCATCGTTGAATGGTATGTTAAAAAAGGACAGCAGGTGGAATCAGGCCAGTCGTTGGTCCAGGTGGAGACCGACAAGGTCACCACGGATATTCCCTCTCCAAAGACAGGAACAATAGCAGCGCTCTATGGCAGCGAAGGGGAAACCATCAATGTTGGAGATCCGCTGGCTGAGATTGAGATTGAAGGTGTTGAGGGCGAAGAAGCTGTAAAAGAAGAAGAACAGAAGCCTTCCGGACCTTCAGAAGAAAGTGTTGAGGAAGAAGAAGGTGCAGGTGTTGTTGGTACGATTGAAGTGGCAGGAGAAGGAGGACATTTGCCTTCAAGCCAGGAAGGAGTTGAACAGGCGGAAAAAGCCGAAGAAGAAGAGAAGCCGAAGAAAAAGGCGCTTGCCACACCGGTAGCCAGGGCACTGGCTAAAGATCTTGGTGTGGATATCAACAACATAAAGGGTACAGGACCCGGTGGCCGGGTAATGAAAGAAGATATTTACAATTATGTGGAGCAGAAAAAACCGGAAAAACCGTCCGAACCTGCACCTGGTAAAGAAGTTGAAGAACATGTGGAATATGAGGACCTGACCCAGATCAGAAAGACCATCGCCAAAAATATGAGCCGGTCCAAACAGAATGCTGCCCATATGTCGGTGATGGATGAAGTTGAAGTATCCGAGCTGGTCAGGATTAGAAATAAATATAAGGAGAAATACAAGGATCAGGGAATAAAGCTGAATTATCTGCCATTCATTCTTAAAGCTACGGCTTTGGCTCTTAAGAAACACCGGCAGCTTAATTCGGAGCTCGATCTGGACAACGACCGCATCCTGTTCAGGTACTATTACAACATTGGTATTGCCGTGGATACGGATAAAGGACTGGTTGTCCCGGTGATTAAGCATGTAGACAGGCTGTCTGTTTATGAGCTGGCTCAAAAGACCAGTGAAATAGCCCGTAAAGCAAGGGACGGAGAACTGACTATGGAAGATATGAAGGGTGGAACTTTTACTGTTACCAGTTATGGCTCGATAGGCGGACAATTTGCCGTTCCGGTGATCAATTATCCCCAGTCAGGCATCCTTGGAATCGGTCGCATTGTGAAGAAACCAGTAGTTAATGAAAATGATGAGGTAGCGCCGGGACATATGCTTCCGCTTTCCATGTCGGTAGACCATAGGATTGTAGATGGCGGCGAAGTGTCCAGATTTCTTAATACGCTGATGGGATACCTGGAGGATCCGGTAACGCTGATCATGGAATAATCCTTAATGTTGAATGATTTATTAACCAAGAGATATCAATAACTATGAAATACGATGTTTTAATAATAGGATCGGGACCTGCCGGATATGTTGCTGCTATCCGTGCCGGACAGGTTGGACTGAAGACTGCCCTGGTTGAGAAAAAGGATATCGGTGGCATGTGCCTGAACTGGGGTTGTATACCTTCCAAAGCCATTATAGAAAGTGCCAAGTACTATGACAGGCTGAAACAAGCAGACGACTTTGGTGTCGATGGAATCGATATGCAAAAGATAAGCTTCAACTGGGGCAATGCAAAAAACAGGGCTCTGCGCATCGCAAAAAAATTAACCGGTGGCGTGGAATACCTGCTGAACAAAAACGGTGTGGATGTTATACAGGGGGAGGCCAAGATTACGTCCCAGAATTCGGTTACCCTGGAAAACCGGCATAT
>CAYNPZ010000130.1:0-10483 GCA_964399175.1 uncultured Bacteroidales bacterium
TTATACGATAACTATCAACAATAGTTACTATCAGTCAAATAAATAACTTCACACAAGGATTCATAATAATTTGACAGTACTTTTTCATCAACAACTCACCCCTAATAAAATGTTCCTTTACAAAAACGCTTATTTTTCCTTATAAAAATTATATTTGTACACAGTTTTCCAATAATCTAAACAGATTACAAAAGCATGAAAATATCAATGGTAGGAACCGGATATGTCGGACTGGTATCCGGGACTTGTTTCTCCGAAACCGGCATTCACGTAACCTGTGTGGATGTTGACGTGGAAAAAATTCAAAAGCTCAACCAGGGCATCGTTCCCATCTATGAACCGGGCCTGGAAGCATTGATCGAAAAAAACGTGACAAAAGAACGTCTTCATTTTACCACCAACCTGAAAGAAAGCATTGAAAATGCAGAAGCTGTTTTTATTGCAGTAGGAACGCCCCCCGACGAAGACGGTAGCGCCGACCTGAAGTATGTGCTTGAGGTAGCCAGAGAAATTGGTAAAAACATGAACCATTATATGGTTATCGTTACCAAGAGCACCGTCCCCATTGGGACGGCCGATAAAGTAAAATCGGCCATCGAGGATGAACTCGAAAAACGGTTGGTGAACGTTGAATTTGATGTGGCCTCCAACCCCGAATTTTTGAAAGAAGGTGATGCTGTGAAAGACTTCCTTCGACCCGACAGGATCGTTATCGGCACCGAATCGGAAAGGGCGGAAGAAGTACTGAGGCGTTTGTACAAACCCTTCCTTCTGAACCAGCATCCGATTCTTTTTATGGACATTCCTTCCGCTGAAATGACCAAATACGCAGCCAATTCCATGCTGGCCACAAAAATCAGCTTCATCAATGACATAGCCAACCTGTGTGAAGTGGTGGGCGCAGACGTTAATCAGGTTCGCATGGGCATCGGAAGCGATTCCAGGATAGGCTATAAGTTTATATACCCCGGTACAGGTTACGGCGGTTCCTGTTTTCCGAAAGATGTAAAGGCCCTTATCAAAACGTCTGATGAGCGCAACCACTCCCTGGAGGTATTGAAGGCAGTGGAACGGGTGAACGAACGACAGAAAGGCATCCCCTTTGAAAAACTAAAACGCCATTTTAATAGTAACCTGAAAGGTAAGAAAATAGCGCTCTGGGGTCTTTCCTTCAAACCCAATACCGATGACATGCGCGAAGCGCCCTCAATAACCATAGTAGAAAAACTGAATGAGGCAGGGGCTGAAATCACCGGCTACGATCCCATCGCCATGAAGGAAGCCAAAACAAAGCTGGGCGACAAAATTAAATACGCAGAAGATCAGTACCAGGCCCTTGAAAATGCGGACGCGCTTATACTGGTAACCGAATGGACTGAATTTAGAGTTCCCGAGTGGAATAAGATGGAACAACTGATGAACAACAAACTGATATTCGACGGAAGAAACATCTACGAACCCAAAGATATGGAAAAATGGGGCTGGACCTATTATGGAATTGGACGACAGCCGGTGAATGTATCATCATAGATCAGTTTATTATATGGAAAAACTAAACTAGAGGAAGTGAGATTTAGTTGGCAGTTGACAAAAAGCAGTTGGCAACAGGATCCCGGGACAAGAAACACGGGACTCGAGACCCGGGAGACACAGTTCTTCAATCTTCGCGGGCTTCGGTGGTATCTTGGCGGTCTTTGCCCTATGCTCTTTGCCCTGCGCTCTTAGCTAAATATTAATGAAGTAATCTTAAAATGAAACAGGATATTTATATACATAAAATAAGCACCATATGAAAAGAATACTAGTGACAGGCGGTGCGGGATTTATAGGATCTCATTTATGTGAGCGGCTGCTGGATGAAGGCAACGAAGTATTGTGCCTCGACAACTTTTTTACAGGCTCAAAGCAAAATATCGTCCACCTGATGGAAAATCCCTATTTTGAGCTGATCCGCCACGACATAACCCAGCCTTACTACGCAGAAGTTGAGGAGATCTATAACCTGGCCTGCCCGGCTTCGCCTGTGCATTACCAGTACAATCCGATCAAAACCATAAAAACCTCCGTAATGGGAGCCATCCACATGCTGGGACTGGCCAAGCGGATAAAGGCTAAAATCCTTCAGGCATCCACCAGTGAGGTTTACGGCGATCCCACCATTCACCCTCAAACCGAAGATTATTGGGGTAACGTAAATCCCATTGGCAAAAGATCCTGCTATGATGAAGGCAAAAGATGCGCCGAATCCCTTTTCGTCAACTACAATCTCCAGAATGGCGTAAACATCAGGATTGCCAGGATATTTAACACCTATGGCCCCAGGATGAGCCTCAACGACGGCAGGGTCATCTCAAACTTCGTCATTCAGGCACTGAAAAACGAGCCCATTACCATATTCGGAGAGGGAAAGCAAACGCGGAGCTTCCAGTATATCGACGATTTGGTGGAAGCGCTGATCCGGCTGATGAGCAGCGACAACACCAATATTGATCCAGTCAACCTCGGAAATCCTGGAGAATACACCATGATCGAACTGGCCAATAAAATCATTGAGCTGACCGGTTCAAGATCGGAACTGAGCTATCATCCCCTGCCTGAAAATGACCCGGTACAAAGACAGCCTGACATCAGCAAGGCATTGGATGTTCTGGGCTGGCAGCCCTATGTTGACCTGGAAGATGGACTAAAAGAAACGATTAACTATTTCAAAAAAGAACTGGAAAAATGAAAGGCATCGTACTGGCCGGCGGAGCCGGCACACGTCTGTACCCGCTGACCAAAAGCATCTCCAAGCAGATCGTACCGATCTACGACAAACCCATGATCTATTATCCCCTGTCGGTGCTTATGCTGGCAGGCATCAGGGAGATCCTCATCATCTCCACGCCCGAAGACATTCATCTATACAAGGATCTCCTGGGCGATGGCAGCCAGATCGGCCTGGATCTTTCATATGAGACCCAGCCCGCCCCGGAAGGCCTGGCACAGGCTTTCATCATTGGGGAAGATTTTATCAGAGACGATTCGGTTTGTATGATACTGGGCGATAACATTTTTTATGGATACAACCTCAGTAGGTTGCTGGAAGAATCAGCCCAGCTGAAGGACGGAGCCATCATCTTCGGATATTTCGTCAATGATCCTGATAGATACGGTGTGGTCGACTTTAACGAGAACGGGGACGTCCTCAGTATCGAAGAGAAGCCGGAAAAACCGAAATCCAACTATGCCGTCACCGGCCTGTATTTTTACAGCAACGATGTGGTGGAGAAAGCCAAATCCCTGAAACCTTCTGCCAGGGGTGAGCTGGAGATCACCGATCTGAACCGGCTGTACCTGGAAGAAGAAAGATTGAAAGTAAAGTTGCTGGGACGCGGCATGGCCTGGCTGGATACCGGTACCCACGACAGCCTGCTCCAGGCCGCCAATTTCATCTCCACAATAGAGAAACGACAGGGACTGAAAATTGCATGCCTGGAAGAAATCGCCTTTTATAAAGGCTACATCACCAGAGAACAATTATATGAGATGGGCGAACAGCTTAAAAAGAATCAATACGGACAGTATCTGCTTAAGCTGGCCCGGCAGGAATTCCATCCACCAAAAAAATGACCTATGCAAATTGAAAAAACCAACATACACGGTCTGGTTCTGATCAATCCCAGAGTGTTTGAAGACAACAGGGGATACTTCTTCGAAAGTTATAATGAAAGAAAATTCCTTGAACACGACCTGAAATATCCCTTTGTTCAGGATAATGAATCGCTTTCTACATATGGCACCATCCGGGGCCTGCACTATCAGCTCGCCCCCCATGCCCAGGCCAAGCTTGTAAGGGTGATCACCGGAAAAATTTTCGATGTGGCCGTGGATATCCGCGAAGGATCTCCTACTTTCGGTCAATGGCACGGAGCCGAGCTTTCAGAAGATAATAAAAAACAGTTGCTCATCCCCAAGGGATTTGCCCACGGCCTTTCGGTCCTCAGCGAGAAGGCCATTGTATTTTATAAATGCGACGATTTCTACAATCCCGAATCCGAAAGAGGAATTTTTTACAAAGACGAATCGCTGAACATCGATTGGAAGATTGAACCGGAGAACGCCATTGTTTCTGAAAAAGATCAGAAATTGCCCAATTTGTCTGAGACAGAAATGAATTTCTCTTTCTGATCTTATGAACCCCGTATGCAGGAACCTACGTAACAGGGAGAAGAATATTAAATAAATTGAAGTTTTACATATTAAATTGATATTTTGACTGTAATCTTCTCCTCTTGCCCCTGCCAGGGGCTAAATAGCGATAGAAATGGCAGTTATATCCAATATTAAGCGCCTCATAGAGTGCGCAATAAAATAATTAATCAAATGATATATATGAATTTCATCCATAATAAAACCTTAAATTTATTGTAATGAACATACTCGTTGCAGGAGCCAACGGACAACTTGGAAGTGAATTAAAAGAACTAGAGAAAACCGGTTCTTACGATGGCTTCGAATTCCATTTCACCGATGTGGACGATCTGGACATCACCCGAAAAGAGCAGACAGAACAATTTATTAAACAGCATAACCCTGATACCATCATCAATTGTGCGGCTTTCACAGATGTGGACGGCGCAGAAGATAACCAGGATGCTGCCTTCCTGGTTAATGATACCGCCGTGGGATACCTTTCGGAAATTACCGCAGAAAACAACATACAACTGATCCATATCTCCACAGATTATGTTTTTGACGGCCGGCATTATCTCCCCTATAAAGAAACTGATGAACCCTTACCACAAAGCGTTTATGGCAGAAGCAAAAGGGCCGGTGAGATTAAAGTGCTGGATAATCAGGCTGGCATTATTATACGTACGGCCTGGCTGTACTCTTCCTACGGTAAAAATTTTGTCAGAACCATCTCCCGCCTCTCAAAGGAAAGAGACGAACTGAAGGTGATTTACGATCAGGTGGGCAATCCAACCTATGCCGGGGACCTGGCTGAAAGCATTCTGAAAATACTGGAAAAACAACAGGATAATTCAATCCCGACCGGCATCTATCACTTTGCCAACGAAGGTGTTTGTAGCTGGTACGATCTGGCCATGGCGATCACTGAACAGGAAAATACCTCCTGTACCATCCACCCCATCGAAAGCAAAGACTGGCCTGCAAAAGCTCAACGCCCCCATTACAGCCTCTTCAATAAAGCAAAGATCAAAAATGACTTCGGCATCACAATCCCCTACTGGAAACACAGCCTGAAAAAGATGCTGCAAAACTTGACCGGCTTTTGACGGATTACAAGAATCAAACTCTAAATAAATCACAAATAAGAAGCACCAAATTTCAAACAATATCCAAATCTCAATTACCGAAATTCTAAACTCTTGGAAATACAAATCTGCAGACCTTAACCTCGGATGTTTGGGTCATTGAAAAATTCGTAATTGGAATTTATTTGGAATTTGGTGCTTGTTATTTGTAATTTGTTATTTAACATACATACTCATCTAAAAACCAATTTATAATACACAACATTTCTCACCCCTTGCATCATTCCTGATATTTTTCTTAATTTTATCGGCTCTTTTTACAGGATAGTTTTACTAACCAAAAATTTTGAGGCAACTATGGAAAATGTAGATATATTGACCCAGGTGAAAAACAAAGCCAACACATGGCTTGAAGGCGATTTTGACGAAGAAACCAAAAAACAGGTAAAATATTTGCTCGAAAACGACGAAAAAGAACTGATCGACGCATTTTACAAGGATCTTGAGTTTGGTACCGGCGGCCTGAGAGGAATCATGGGCGTGGGCACCAACAGGATGAACATTTATACCGTTGGCATGGCCACTCAGGGGTTAAGCAATTACCTGCACAAACAGTTTTCAAATTTAACTCAGATAAAGGCAGTGATTGCTTATGATTCAAGAAACAACAGCAAGCTTTTTGCGGAAAAAGCTGCCAAAGTGTTAACGGCCAACGGAATTAAAGTGTATCTTTTCGACAGGCTGCGCCCGACCCCGGAACTGTCATTTGCCATCAGACATTTGAATTGCCAGGCGGGTATTGTAATTACCGCTTCGCACAACCCCAAAGAATATAACGGGTATAAGGTTTATTGGGATGATGGCGGACAGATCATTCCGCCCCACGACAAAAATATCATCAGCGAGGTGCAAAAGATCAGCGATATCAGCCATGTTAATTTTGACGGGGATGAAAACAAGATTGAAATTCTGGGAAATGAAATCGATGAAGCCTACCTCGACAAAGTATATACCCTTTCATTGAATCCTGAGGTGAACCGGAAGCAAAGCGATCTGAAAATCGTCTACACCCCTTTGCATGGTACCGGTGTGGAACTGGTGCCCAAGGTACTGGAAAAATTCGGATTCAAAAATGTAATCCACGTACCCGAACAGGATGAGGTCAAGGGCGATTTTCCAACGGTGCATTCCCCGAATCCTGAAGAGCAGGCAGCGATGAAAATGGCTCTGGAGAAAGGCAAAGCTGAAGATGCCGACATGGTTATGGCCACCGATCCCGATGGCGACCGGGTAGGAATGGCTGTAAAAAACAACAAGGGTAAACTGGAGATCCTCAACGGCAACCAGGTCGCTTCACTGTTGATCAGCTACCTGCTTTCACAGTGGAAAGAGAAAGGTAAACTAACTGGCAACGAATACATCGTTAAAACCATCGTTACTACCGAATTGCTGGCCGACATTGCCGAATCATACGGCGTGGAGTGTTACAACACACTGACCGGCTTTAAATATATTGCCGACAAAATCAAACAGTTCGAAGGCAAAAAAACATTTATAGCAGGGGGCGAAGAAAGTTACGGCTACCTGGCCGGCGAATTTGTCCGTGATAAAGATGCAGTGATCTCCTGCGCCCTGCTTGCTGAAACGGCTGCCTATGCCAAAGTGACCGGCAGATCCCTTTACGATCAGCTGATCGACATCTATCTTGAACACGGGCTCTTTAAGGAAAAGCTATTATCAGTAGTCAAAAAAGGCAAGGAAGGAGAAGAAGAAATCAAAAGAATGATGGATCAGTTCAGGTACAATCCGCCCGATTCCATCAACGGCTCGGATCTGATGCTGATCCACGACTATTACAAACAAAAGACCTTTGATCAGCTCAGTCAGTTGCGATACGAGATCCATCTGCCCAAATCCAATGTATTGCAGTTCCTTCTGGAAGACGGCACCAAGATCTCCATTCGTCCCTCGGGTACAGAGCCCAAGATCAAATTCTATTTCAGTGTCAACGAAAAACTGGATCAACGCGAAGACTTCGAAAAAGTCGATCAGATGCTTGAAGAACGCATTGAAAACATCATTGACGCATTAAAAATCAAATAAAAGCAGGCGATATGAAATCACACAGAAAAGAATTATGGTTCAACACCAAACACCGCAGGGAACTGATCAACATCACCCGCGATGTGGAGAAAGAAGTACGTGACAGTGGTGTGCAGGAAGGTTTTGTGCTGGTCAATGCCATGCACATTACGGCTAGTGTATTCATTAACGATGACGAGTCGGGCCTGCACCAGGATTTTGAAAGGTGGCTTGAAGGCCTGGCCCCGGAAAAGCCCCACAGTCAATACAACCACAACACAGCAGAAGACAATGCCGATGCCCATCTGAAAAGAAGCGTCATGGGCCGCGAAGTGCTGGTAGCCATAACAGATGGCCAGCTTGATTTCGGCCCCTGGGAGCAGATCTTCTACGGCGAATTCGACGGCAAGCGAAGAAAAAGGGTACTGGTGAAAGTGATTGGGGAATAAAACCTGAAATCTGCCTTCTAGGTTGAGTCATGCCTTGGCGTGACCTGAATCTTGACGTGCAGGAATATTTGATTTGATCGTCATTGATGGTCATTAATTGTCATTGGTTGTATTCGCAGAAAAGCAACAGCCATCGCTTCATCCCGGGCGGAACGGTAGTGGAGAGGCGCCTGCCCCGCTGGCTGAAGCGGGGGAATCTCTGCCGTGAGAGGATTATAGATGGTCATTGGGTTGTAAATTGTTTGACACGAGTTTGACAAGGAGTTTGATGGTTTGAGGAATTTAAAGTTGGTCCCGCAAGGCGGGAGCAAAAAGCAGTTGGCAAACCACGAAATCTGAAGTTGGCAGGTGAATGAAATAGTAATTCAGTCATCCGGTGGCTGCAACCCGTCTGACCGATTTGCAGATATAAGCACCATACAATATTCTTGTAGTGAAATAAAAATTATAATATCATTCTCAGCCTCTGTATCGGTCGGACGGGTTGAGTATGGCACCAAACCTGGTTGATCTCAGCAAAACAGAAACCAACATTTTTAACCTTCATCATTCTTTAATTCCACTAAAGAAGAAGGTCTTTATATTATAACAAATAATGAATTGATAAGCCTTTATCAGTCTTATATGTTCTTCCTATGTGGTTTCCTCCTATGTTTCCTATTTCCTATGTGGTTCAAATTAAAGATATTTTTAACCATAGAAGACATATAAGTACATATAAATAATATTCTGTAGCGTAAACTCCGTGGTTTTACTATGTGTTCTCCCTATGTTACCTATGTGCCTAATGTGGTTCAGACAAAAATATAGGCGCGTAGTTCCTTACTGTGTTGCCTGCGACCGTCAAACCCAGCTCAACCCCAAATACCGCCGGTATTCTCAGTGAAACCGCCTTTGCCTTTATTCCGCCTTTCTTTGGTTTGAACGCCCATCCGCTTTTTCCTTTTGGTCCAGAACCCGCTGATCAGCACCGGCCCAATAAAAGGCAGGAACCAGATCATCTTCTTGTGCATGCCTCGCCGCTCCTCGTTCATGTACCGCGCCTTGCTGATCCTTTTGGAAACATAGAGTGTAAAAAGAACATACGCGACGATGATAAGCAATATGATAATCGTTGTGGTTGTCATTTTGATTTCGTTTTTATTGTTTGGCACAATTTAATGTGATTTCGCCGGACCACCAAATTTTCTCTTCAGTAACGGATTATCCTGATCATTGAATAAAAATAGAAGCCTATAACAACAGGATTGAGAATGAGGAAGAAAGATAAACACTTACTCTTCATTTAAATGACACTCTTCTATTCACCCCCCTGGGATAAACACATAAGGATGAATTCCCAACTTATTCCGGAATAACATATATGTCTCCTCCTGGTGTATTCTGTATAGTAATATAATTCTTAATGTAAGGCCGTAGGCCTGATATCTTTGTAGGCCCGGATGTAAATCCGGGTACAAAAATTCACCTATACCCGGAATTCCGTAGGAATGAAATAAGAGAGATTGTTTGAAAAAAATTGGGAATACACCCTTAAGTACATCCCACCCGTACATTCGTGGTCATCCTTTCGCCATTTAATTGCGATTTTCTGGAAATCAAGAAACCCACGGACCATAAGCCTTTGAAAAAATTCCTGAAAATTTCTGTAAAATTTTGTCACCAAATGATGTATTGTTTATAAAAAAGGTTTATTTTTATACACAATTATATACATATTATTAACCCTCTAAAATTTAAAGGCATGACGGACCATCAGGAAAACAAAAGGAGCATGTTCCTCTCAGTGCATGGGATATGCATTGACAAAAAAGATATCTGGATCGATCTTCAGGCATTCGTTAACACGTTTGAAAAGTTTGAAAAAATCATCTCTGAAATCGACACCCAACGGCAGATTCAGGAAGGAGTAACTTTAGGGGTAACCGAAAGCAAGCATAAAGAAGAAGAGGAGATGACACAAATTACCCTTGAAATAGCTGCAAATGTCTATGCCTATGCATCCCTTGTTGATGACCATGAACTGAGAAACAAGGTAAATTATAGCCCGAGTACCTTGCGCAATGCACGGGATACTGTCCTCAAAGACATCTGCCAGTCTGTTCACGACGCAGCAAGCGAGGTAGTTTCCGAGCTCGAAGATTACGGTGTAACCCCTGAAACCCTGGAAAAACAACAAATGGAGATTGATGATTTCACTGAAATACTTGCCAAACCAAGAACAGCTATCAGTACAAGATCAACAGCCACCGCAAGAATCGAAGAACTTATTAAAGAAGGGGATGAACTTTTGAGAGATCAACTGGATAAGCTCATGTTTAACTATAAAACGCGTGAGCCCATTTTCTACAACATGTACCAAAGCGCACGCAAAATGATTAACATGGGTCGCAGAAGCAAAAGCGAAGAATCGGCAAGTGAAGAACCCGAAACCGAAATCTAAACCGGTAAACATAGCTGAAATACAAATCAAAGCCTGTAACAACTACAGGCTTTGATTTTCCAACAACATTAAGATTCAATTCAACGACCCAAAATATCAATTCAATAATATAAAGATCCAAACCAAAGAGATCAAGACTTAATGCAAAAAGATCAAGATGCAATCCAACGATTTAAAGTCTCCAATCAACATTTTTAAGATTCAACTTATATATATTGAGATATAATTCAATTTTTATAAGATCCATT
>CAYNPZ010000131.1:0-1828 GCA_964399175.1 uncultured Bacteroidales bacterium
GGAAACATCAATGTACTGGCCACGGTCCTTTTCAATGTTAAACAGGTGGCCTTCATCATCGAGCCTGAACCGCTGGCTTCTGACACTGGCTCTTCCCCTCCAGAAAGAATAGATCAGACGGTTATCCCATGATTTATCATTTCTGAAAAGCAAGGGCTCAAGACTGACCCCTTCTATATGTTTGTTGGCTTCCGGTTTGATTCCTGCAAGATCGGTCAGTGTGGGCAACAAGTCAATCGCTCCGGCAATTTCACCGATCTTGGTTTCGGGCTTTATTACTCCTGGCCAGTTGATAAAAAGGGGTGAGCGGACACCGCCTTCATCGGTGGAGCCTTTTCTTCCCTTCATATTGCCGTTCCAGCGCCATCCATTGGGACCGTTGTCGCTGAAATATACCACAATTGTATTTTGCCTTAAACCGAGCTGCTCCAGTTTGTTCATCAGGCGGCCCACATTCCAGTCGATGTTTTCGCACATAGCCAGGGCAGCCTTTATATGTCTGATGTTTTCTCTTTCCGGATCACGATTGTGCATGTCAAGCGTGGCATCCTCAAATTTGTTCCACCATCTGTCCGGTACCTGCATGGGGCTGTGGGGTGTATTGTAAGGAAGATAAGCAAAGAAGGGCTTCTCCTGATTCTCCTCAATAAAATTCATCGCCTTTTCCGTCAGATCGTTGGTGATATAGCCATTGCCCTGCACCAGTTTGCCGTTGTGCTCAAGCATGGGGCTGAAATAATCGCCCCAGTGTCCGGAACAAAACCCATAGAATTCATCAAAGCCCCTTGCATTGGGGTGATAGGGATACTGCATGCCGTTGTGCCATTTTCCAAAGGCTGCTGTTTCATATCCTGAGGACTGAAATATTTCAGCAATGGTTGTCTCATCCAGGTCCATCCGTTCTCCGCCGGCAGAAGTGGAATACACGTTGCTGTGGGGGTGGTAGCGGCCGGTCAGTAGTTCGGCACGGGTGGGCGAGCTTACCGGGCAAACATAGAAATTTTCAAATTGAGCACCGTTTTGACCCAAAGCATCAATATGCGGTGTCTTCAGATTGGTGTTGCCGTGGATGCTTAGATCGCCCCAGCCCTGATCATCGGATAAAATGACGATTACATTGGGCCTTTTGTTTTGATAGCGAGAGGGTTTCTGGGCCTGGGATTCATTATGAATACTTGTTCCCAAAAAAGCGGTGGCGGCTATAAACAGGGCATGCTGCATCATGGCTCCCGCTGGCTTTTGATTGCTGCTGAATGTAAAATACATCATTTGCTTTCTTATGTTTTCTGATTGTAAAAATAATATATCCCGCTTAATCTTCAAATATAATTTTACACTTTAACATGATTGATTTTGACAAGACACCTGCAAAGTCTCTGTTTTTCCCGTGTTTATTAAGATAGTAATTGTTAATGTTTTCTTAATGAGTATAGTATAAAACGAATGGGAATTTAAGTATTGTGAAGCCATTTGTAGAAAATCTGATATGCTGTGTAAAAATTTAATAGCCTTTGTGATAAATTTAACTTTTTGTGTAGAAAACCAAGTGGCCTGTGTAAAGAATCCTGTTATCCGTGTAAAAATCAAGTAGCCTATGTAAAGAATTTTGCTATCTGTGTAAGAAATTAAATGACCTGTGTAAGGATTTCACTATTCCTGTAAGATATTTCACTATCCCTGTAAGGATTTCACTATTCCTGTAAGATATTTCACTATCCCTGTAAGGATTTCACTATCCCTGTAAGATATTTTACTATTCCTGTAAAAGATTTCACTATCCCCGTAAGAGATTTAACTATCCCTGTAGAAAAATCTGCTATCTGTGTAG
>CAYNPZ010000131.1:1928-10319 GCA_964399175.1 uncultured Bacteroidales bacterium
ACTATCCCCGTAAGAGATTTAACTATCCCTGTAGAAAAATCTGCTATCTGTGTAGCAAATTTAATAACCTGTGTAAGTAATATGTGTTTCTGTGCAATAAAATATGGGGTGCATACCCAAGCCATCCGCTTTTATTTTGGAATAACCTGGGAATGCACCCGGAATAACCTTGCTGTGTTAGCCTGTCGAACTATTTTTCAGAATAAACCGGATCCGGATTGGTATTATAATGGGGTATTTTTGCTTGTATATCAGATTTTAAAGGATCTGAGGTGTCGTTGTATTGTTGGCGGAGTGCTTCCAGTTTTTTCTTAAGCTGTTCTATTACTTTTTTGTATTCTGGTTTGTTATACACATTGGCCAACTCTTGCGGATCTTTCTTCAGATCGTACAGCTCCCAGCATGCATCGGGTTTATGTCCCATTCGCTGAAGTCCGTAATAATATATCAGCTTGTACCTGTCCGTTCGGATGCCGTAATGGCTCGGACGCCTTTCCTGATGGGTCCAGTAGTGGTAATACATCGCATCCCGCCAGTTATCAGGAGTATTGCCTTTGAGATTCTCCCGGAAGCTTCTTCCCTGCATGTAGTCAGGAATATCTGTCCGGGCATAATCCAGAAGAAGCTCTGGAAAATCAATGTTGAGGATGATGTCGTCCACTGTGGTTCCCGGGTCAATCTCTTTGGGATACCGGATGATGAAAGGCATTCGGGCTGATTCCTCGAGCATAAAACGTTTGTCGAACATGTTGTGTTCCCCCAGGAAGTAACCCTGGTCTGAGGTATAGATCACAACTGTATTTTCTGCCTGACCGGTTTTTTCCAGGTATTCCATGACGCGGCCTATGCTTTCGTCAATTCCGGCTACACCCCTTAGATAGTCCTTGATGAATTTCTGATAGGTAGCCTGGCGTTTTTTATCAGGATCCTCAGTGTTTAACTGAAGCGGTGGGGGTGCATACCGTTTGGGTCGTTCAAGGAATCGGTTCATGAGTATTTCCAGGGGCCAGCCTTTAAAGACCTTATTTTTGGGACTCTCATCCCAAAGCAGGTCCAGGGGTTCGGGCAGCGTCTCCCCCTTATAAAGCCATTGGTATCGTTCGGGTCCGTAAAAAGGCTCATGTATCGATTTGAAATGAAGCATCATACAGTAAGGATCCTCCTTTTTTTCCTGCTTTTTCAACCATTTCAAGGCCTGGGAGGTGATTACATCTACAGAATGCCCTTCGTATTCTTTTCCATCACCTTCCCAGTTCGTTCCTTTTTCATAAAGAATGGGGTCATGATATCTTCCCTGCCCATGGAGAACATTGTAATAATCAAAGCCGGCAGGCTGGCTTTTTAAATGCCATTTTCCCACAAGGGCCGTCTGATATCCGGCTTGTTGCAGTCTTTTGGCAAGGTTGTCCCGTTCCGGGTCAAGCCTGCCCTGCAGGGTCTTTGCTCCATTCAGATGGCCGTACTGGCCGGTCAGGATCGATGCCCTGGAGGGAACACTGATAGAGTTGGTGACGAAGCAATTCTGTAGCAAGGCACCCTGGCTGCGTAGCCGGTCTATATTCTGTGTAGGGGCATAGTCGGCCAGCCTCGATCCGTAACATCCCCATGCCTGGCTGGTGTGATCGTCAGCCATAATGAACAAGATATTCGGACGTTCCTTCTTCTGCTGCTGATTATCTGCAGCGGCTTCTCCATCCGGTAAAAAACCAATTGTGGCAAGCCCTGCAAGGCCATAAATTAAACGGTTTGCGTAGGCGTTGGGTGTTGTTTTTTTCAACATCTATGCGTTGCTTTATATTGTTCCTGAATTATTGTTGTTTGATTTCCAAGTAAAACGGAAGAATATACCTTCCCTGGCTGCTGTACCAGCTTTCTACACTGTATTGTCCCTTTTCCAGATGAATGCCGGGCAGGGTTATTTCTCTTGTATTTTCGCCCATACCCATTTCATTGTGAATTGTCCGCTTAACCGTACCCATGCGAAGGTTCATGGTACCGCTTTCTTCCAGCGGTTTGTGAAAATGGAAAACAATATCGTAATCTGCTTCCTGAACCACTTCAATATCCCAATATCCATAAATTTCCATCTGGTTCCATATCCCCGGTTGCCCCTTGGCATCATTCCGGTTCAGAATGACCGGGTTTTCCTGATCGCTTCCTACTTTGATAAACTGGGTTTCTTTAAGATGAGGGCTTTCCATGATCTTCCCGTACCAGTCATCAAACAGGGATTTGAATTCACGGGCCTGTTCCTTGTTGGATGAGAGGATGTTGTTTTGTTCATAGGGATCTTTTTCCAGATTAAATAATTCCAGATCTTCAAGAGATGCGGTGTAAGGGGCATGCCCCACCAGCTTATAGTTTCTCTTTCTGACTGCAACATTCTGGTATGGCTCGGGATAGCTTCTTTGCCAGTAAAAAAACAACGGGCGGTCGGCCCAGGGTACATCATTTCCCTGGATTAGCGGAAGCAGGCTTTTCCCGTCTATCTGAATATCCTTCTCCATTGATATATTGCAAAGATCCAGGACGGTTGGGAGTATGTCAATATGGGCCGCTGGAACATCCACCGTTTTGTTTGCCGGAAATTCGCCTTGCAGCTTCATGAGGCAGGGTACATGGATGCCGCCTTCATACACGCTGCTCTTCCTTCCCCTGAAACCTCCCTTGTATCGGCGTTGCTGAGGTCCGTTGTCTGTAAGAAAGATGATCAGCGTATTTTCTTTCAGGTTATGTTTTTCCAGGAATTCGAAGAGCCTTCCCATGTTATCATCAATGTTGGTAACCATACCATAAACTTTCCGGGCAGCCTCCTTTTCCCTTTCCGACATGTCTTCGGGGAAAGGCTGATTACCGGGGAAGGCATCCCGGTTGGAGGGATCCACGTTTTTGTACATGTCATAGTATTTCTCCGGCAGTTGCAAAGGTGTATGCGGGGCGTTGAAGGAGAGATAAAGGAAAAAGGGCTCGGTTTTATTTTCCCGTATAAAGTCAATGGCCCTTTCGGTGTATACATCAGAGCAGTATCCCTCGGTGTTTATTTGTTTACCATTTTTATACAACACGGGATTGAAATAGGAACTGTCGAATTCAAAGTAGTTCGCTACATCTCCAACCTGCCCAATGCCTCCGCTTCTATGTACAATAGACGTGGTGAATCCCTGGTCCACGGGCCGGAATGGGTAATTATCACCCAGGTGCCACTTGCCAAAGATACCTGTATGATACCCGTTATCTTTTAGAATCTCAGCTATGGTAATTTCCTCGTTGTCCATTATTGCTCCCCCGTTATAAGTGTCATATATTCCTGTGCGCAGCGAGTATCTCCCTGTCAGGAGACTGGATCGTGTTGGAGCACATACAGGTGAAACATAAAAATTGGTAAACCGGACACTTTCTTCCGCGAGATCATCCAGAACCGGCGTTTTGATCAGGGAGTTTCCTGTAAAACCGAGATCGCCATAACCCTGGTCATCAGTCATGATTAGGATTACGTTTTTCTTGTCTGTATTTTGTTCTGCTTCCTCTTCTTTTTCTTGCGTACATGCCGAAAAGAGAAGGGTAGCGATACCTAATGAAGAAAGAAAGGATGTATTCATTATGGTGTTTGATTTTGAGAGATGTGTTCCCATGTGCAGCCAGAGTCAATTTAAGGAACACATCTCTCTGATTGGTTAATCGGATTCAGGTAAATAAGGGTCTTTTTCCGGAACCTCGTATTTATTCCTCAGCTCTTCCAGTTTTGCTTTCAGTTTTCGGGTTATTTCATCGTATCCTTCCTTACCGTAAAGGTTGTTCATTTCGTTCGGATCCTTTTTCAGATCGTACAGCTCCCATGTGTCGATGTCATAGTAAAAATGCATCAGCTTATAGCGTTCAGTGCGGATTCCGTAGTGACGTTTGACAGAATGGGCGCCCGGATATTCAAAATAATGATAATACAGTTCATCACGCCATTCAGGATTTTTTCCCTTCAGTAAGGGTTTAAGAGATCTTCCCTGCATATCATCCGGAATTTCCACCCCGGCCATATCCAGTATGGTGGGGGCATAATCAAGATTCTGCACCATTTCTTCAATTTCTCCTTTGCCTTGATATCCTTTCGGGGGGCTCATGATAAGGGGTGTTCTCATGGACTCTTTATACATCCAGCGTTTGTCAAACCATCCGTGTTCACCAAGATAAAATCCCTGGTCGGAGGTATAGACTATCAGTGTATTTTCAGCAAGGCCCTGTTCTTTGAGATAATCCATGATCCTTCCCACATTTCGGTCTATTCCGGCTATACACCGCAGGTAGTCGGTAAGGTATTTCTGATATTTCCATTCTGCCAGGTCTTTTCCTTCCGGGTTGGTTTGTTTGAAATTTTCTATTCTGGGATCGTATTCTTCCTTCCATGCTTCTCTCTGAGCAGGGCTCATCCTTTCCAGTTTGCTCTTGAAACCCCCTCTTCCGTTTTCAATTTCTCCTTCGTCATCCAGCAGTTTCAAATCCCAGACCATTCGCATGTCCTTCCAGATGCTCATTTCCTGTTCCTGGGCGGCTTTTCTTCCTTCGTAGTCATCAAAAAAGTTTGAAGGAAGCGGGAACTTGGTCTTATCGAATTTGTCGAATTCCGAAGAATCCGGCATCCAGTTCCGATGAGGCGCTTTGAAATGTACCATCAGACTAAATGGCTTGTCTTTGTCTCGTTGCTTTAGCCAGTTGAGCCCGAAATCGGTGATCAGATTGGTAGAATGGCCTTCTTCTTTGACTCTTTTGCCATTTTCTATGAATACCGGGTTGTAATAGTCTCCTTGCCCCGGCAATACTTTCCAGAAGTCGAAGCCTGTGGGCTGGGTTTTCAGATGCCATTTGCCGATCATGGCGGTTTGGTATCCGGCATCCCTCAATAATTTCGGGAAGGTCACCTGGGTGCTGTCAAAGGGTTCGCGGTTGTCAATAACCCCGTTCAGGTGACTGTGTTTGCCGGTGAGCAGCACAGCCCTGCTTGGGGCGCTGATGGAGTTGGTGACAAAGCTGTTGTTGAACTGAACCCCTTCCTGGGCAATCTGGTCGAGGTTCGGGGTTTGATTGAGTTCGCCGTTATAACAGCTTAAAGCCTGATAGGCATGATCGTCAGCCATAATATAAATGATATTGGGCTGTTCAGGCTTATCATCTTCAGGGGTGCCACAGCCGGATAAACCTGCTGCAGCCACTCCTCCTAAGCTTAAGATGAACCATTTGGCTTTTATTCCTTTGCCTGAGCTTTGAGCAGAAAGATCCATTAAGGGATTGAATGATTTCATAGGGCTTATAGTTTTATTTAAAATACATTTGTTTTTTATCCATATTCAGAAGTAGTATCTTTCAACAAAAATAAAAATAATATTTGCGATTCATAGCACGATAGGAGAGCACTTTTGTGTCAAGCCGTAATATTGAATAATTTTAAATAATGGTGGTAACACATTAATCTCAATCTTTTAAGACCGTCGCAATTAAAGTTTTAATCTTCATCCCTGGGAAGTAGATTGTTATTGAATACATAGGTTTTTCCTTTCCGGGTATTGAATGTTATGGTGGAATCTCTATACCGTAGGGTGCACATGTTGCCCTGTTTGGAGGTTACGGCCACTCTGCTCAGCTTATGATTGTCCCAGTGAATGTCTACACGGAAATCTCCTCTGGCCTGTAACCCTTTGATATATCCCTTTTCCCACCTATCGGGCAGGGCCGGGAGGATACGAATGGTATCCCTGTGGCTTTGCATCAGCATTTCTGAAATGCCTGCAGTAAATCCGAAGTTTCCGTCGATCTGGAAAGGCGGATGGGTATCGAACAGGTTGGTCAGGGTGGATTCTTTAAGCAACGCCAGGGCATTTTCATGGGCCCTTTCCTCATCCTGCAGCCGTGCAAAAAGGCTGATGATCCATGCCCGGCTCCATCCGGTATGGCCGCCGCCATGAGCCAGGCGTCGTTCAATTGTTTTTTCCGCGGCTTTGAAGAGTTCTGGTTTGCCCGGATGAATCGTCGTTCCCGGGTATAGTCCGAAGAGATGGGAAATATGGCGGTGGCCCGGATTCTCTTCCTCATAATCCCTGATCCATTCCTGGATGGTACCATCGTCCCCTATCTGAACCGGCGGCAATTTCTCACGGGCTGTACGGAGCTTTTCTTTCAATCCGGCATCTTTGCCAAGGATATTGGCTGCCTGAATGCAGGCGGAAAAGAAGGTGTGGATGATCTGGATATCCATAGTGGCTGCCACAGTTAACCGCTGAGGTTCTCCCGTTTCGGGATGGATATAAAGGTTCTCCGGTGAGTGGGAAGGGGCGGTTACCAGTTGTCCCTGCTCATTTTCTATCAGGAAGTCGAGTAAGAATTCCGCCGAACCTTTCATTAATGGATATATTCTTTCCTCCAGCAGTTGTTTGTCGCGATAGAATTCGTAATGCCGCCACAGAGGCATCAAAAACCAGGCTCCTGCCACGGGGAAATATCCATTGATGATCTGTGATTCCTCCGTAGAGCCCGAAGGTGTGGTCCTGCCGAAAATGTTGGTGCAATGGTGCACCACCCAGCCATCTGCTCCATACATTTTGCGGGCTGTTTCTTTTCCATGTTCTGCCAATGATTCGGCAAAATTGAGGTAAGGGATGATCGTCTCCGGCAGGTTACCGGGGTTGTGCGGCCAGTAATTCATCTGCAGGTTGATGTTCAGGTGATAGTCTGCTTCCCATGGGGCCCACATTTCCTTGTTCCATACACCCTGGAGATTTGCCGGCAATCTGGCAGGATAACGTGAGCTGTTCATAAGCAGGTACCTGCCGTATTGAAACATCAGAGCGACCAAAGCAGGATCCGCTTTATCTTCTTTTAAGGCTTCCAGACGTTTGTTTGTAGGAAGGTTGTCTTGCTGGCTCTGTCCCAGATTAAGGTCCACCCGTTCGAACATCCTCCGGTGTTCTGCAACATGGTGCCTGCGAAGCACTTTGTAAGGTTTTTGCATGGCGTTATTAACTGTTGCACGGGCTTTAGCCACCGGATCAATGGTGCGGTCAAAATTCATGGTGCTTAAATCATAATCTGTAGCAGCAGAAAAAAGAATGGTTACCTTGCTGGCCTCCTTAATATGTAAGGTGCTGTCCCTGGAAATAATGCTTCCACCCTCTGTCGAGGCCTTCAGCACTCCGCCAAAACGCATGTGTTTTCCACCGGGACCGGATCCGCCCGGGTTGGGTTCGGGCCCTTCCGGGGGCTTCCTGTCAATAATCTGACCTTTAAATATAAGGGTGTTGTTGTCTGCGGCTTTCGTCTGGGCATCTTTTGAGCGGGTAAGGTGGATATCCAGGTTAAGCTTATCTCTATCTCCTGCCTGAAGCCTTATTACCAGAACATCGTCCGTTGCGGATATGAAAGTTTCCCTTGTATGCTGCTGTCCCTCCGAATCAAAAGCTACGCTTGAAATTCCTGTATTGAGATTGAGTTCCCTCTGGTAGTTATTGGTATCATTCAGTCCTTCAAATGACAGCAGGATGTCTCCTAATGGCTGGTATGAGCGATAAGAAGTGGGCCGTTGGGTTCCGTATTGCTGCATAAACTTTTTGGCCCGTGCCGGATTGTCATTTAGCAGCGCTTCCTGTATCTCTGGTAAATGTTCCCTGAATTCAGGAGGATGTGCATCTAAAGGATGTCCTGCCCACAGGCTTTCTTCGTTTAGTTGTATCCTTTCCTCCTGTATGGTTCCATAAACCATGGCCCCAAGCCTGCCGTTACCCAGCGGCAGGGCTTCTGTCCATTCTGCTGCCGGCTGATTGTACCATAGCCTGAAAGGCGGATCTTCATTTTCGGGTAAAGACCAAACATCAATGGATATGAGTAAAGCGAAAAGGAGAAAAATTGGGCGATAAAGGGTTTTTAGGGTTTTCATGACTTTGAATTTCGTATCCGTTTGGTTCCAAATATAATAAAAACTAATGTTTTTTTATTCATTCCATAATTTGAATTTTCCGGTTTTCTGTATTGAATCCGGAAAGTTCAACCGACATATCCGCTGTTTCTTTCTCAGCACCCGCGGGGAGATCAATTGTCACTGTTTTCGATTCACCCGGAAGCAAAGAAAAATAATTGTCCGAATAAAAAGCGGGAAGAATCCTTTCATTGCTCTTGGAGTCGTAAAGCTGAAGCCGGTTCCAAAGGGCAGGAGTACTGCTTTCATTTTTCAGGTTGATTTTTATAGTGCTATCATTTAGTCTCTCTTCATTCAGGGATATCTGCACCTCTTTCAATTGGTTCAGATACCTGAAGTTATAGCGGTTGTCACTGATCAAGTAGAAATTATCAGAAATCTCCGCGTTGTTTTCCAATAGCCTTAGCTTCACAAAGAAAACTTTAGTTGTATCAGCG
>CAYNPZ010000132.1:0-10229 GCA_964399175.1 uncultured Bacteroidales bacterium
TGTTTTACCAAATCTTATTTCCCTAAATTTGATTCTGCAATATAGTAAGCTGCCAATTGCCAACTTTTATTTTGTTTAAACTGGATTGAAATCTGGCCAACACTAGTTGATATTCCCCGAGCCCCTAACAACCGGATACCGTCCCACAATGCTTTTCGACCATTCCGAATGATTAAATATGTATTCCAGCTGGGCTTGGTGATCATCGGCAAATTCGGGCTCTTCCTTCCTTTTCTTCATGAACTTGCGCTTCAGTTCAGGATGTGCCTCCAGGTATCTTATGGCATTTTTTTCAAATGTGACAGAGGGATTGTTCCAGTCCCTTCTTTCCAGACAGGAATCAAAGAAATTCCACCGGAAAAAGGAATCGTGGCTTTCCGGCTCCAGAACCTCGACAATATACTTGTTCCTTGTCTGATCCACCGGAATGACATAATCGCCTTCCCGGAAGGATAGTTTCTCCCTTCTGAGCTCCGCTTTTACTTTTTTATGGTAAAAGTGTCCGTTGTAAGGCTGCGACAGGTGGTTGTGTTCTGTGATATAGTAAACTCCGCCAGTGATAGAAGTATCATGATCCAGCCGGTTCATCTTTACTCCGTTGAGCTTCAGTCTTCTGATCACTTTTCTCCATGCCTGGGGTACAATGTAATAATCGGGAGCTTCTAACTGTTTCGCAGGTTTGTAGTGATTGTAGAAAGGGATGGTATCGCGGAAAGGTTTGGAATGATCATACCAATTGTATTTTAAACCGGTAAGCTCGCTTTTTACCATGCCTTTCCGGTAGCCCTTGAATTCAATCATCTTGTGCCTGGAAGAATCCAGCTTATAATCCAGGGTGAATAAATTCTGCTCTTTGACATGCTTCTGTGCCTTTTCCCGGACTTCTGCTATCTTTTTACTGTTATTACTTGTGAAGGCTGTCAGGACCTTCATGAAGTTGTAGACGGATTTTACACGGTCGGGGAAGGGTTTGTACACATGGTTTTCGGTCATGAAACCAAGCACGTTAAAAAGCCGGGCATAGCCTGTAGATACCCTTGAACTTTGAAGATAGGAGACGATTCCGCTCTCCGGATTTCTGTTGTTATACATGACATAGGGGATTAGTTCGTATTCCCCTTTTTCCATCTGATCATACAGATAAGGAAGCATGTCATCCCTGAGGAAATCCTCAAGCATGGGAGGGAAAGTACTGGGCTGGACGGGTATCAGTGTGATGGTGTACTGATGATTCGAACCGTTGGTGGTGTGGGTATCCAGAAACACATCGGGCTGCCAAAACTGGAAGATTTTGGCCAGGCTCATGGCGTTTTTTGAATCCTCCTTGATGTAATCCCGGTTCAGGTCGAGGTTGCGGCCATTGCCCCTTCGGCCCCGCTCCTTCGGCATCACCTGGTTCGATCGGATATAGGGAGTTCTGTCCAACATCCCGCCTACCGAATAAACCGGTACGATACAGATTACTGTATTGTCCAGGTATCGGCCTATATCTTCCTTATTGAGCAATATATCATTGGCAAACTGGAGGCTTGCATCAATGCCGCAAGGTTCGCCCGGATGCACCCCGTTGTTGATAAGCAGAATCCTTTTACCTGCTTTACGGATGGAATGGGGGTCGAAAATTTCATCTTTTGAAATGACAAAAAGATGCAGCGGCTTCCCGGCATCCGTTTCGCCGGCTTCCAGTAACCGGGCCATGTCAAATGCACTGTCCAGCTTATGGTATTTATCGATGGCTTCCCGGTAGGTTACCGAATGGTTCTGTTCGTAATCTAACTGGATTACATCTTTTTGAGGGGGTTGATTACAGGAATTGAAAAAGAAACCCGTTAGGGCCATGCTCAATATTGTTATAAACAATTTACGGTATTCCATAGATTTTTATTTATTGGATACTATGACTATTTATTAAGCCAGAGGTTTATTTGTAGAAACGCACGGCCCTGCGTCTCTACCTGAGAATCGTCCCAAAATGAGGTGGTTATCAATAAAAAAAACGCAACCTAAAGATTGCGTTTATCGACGGTTTCTGTCGTTGTCCCTGTCTTTGCCTTTGTCCTTTCCCGAACTTCGCGCAGGTTTTTTGTTGGATCCGTCCTTTCTTCCTTTTTCGTTCTCATCATCTTTGTCGGGAGGGGGTGGCATGATATGATCCACAATAACCGCCGGCCCCGAAGGTCTCCTTGGAGGCTTATTCGGGGGATCGGGATATCTTATTCCTGTACTCTCTTTTCCTGTCTGGCAGGCAAAAAGAAATAGTGCAACCAATATGAGCATTAATATCTTTTTCATGGCATTAAATATAATGCAAAAAACGTTCCAATATTTTGATTTTTCACAGCTTGTTAGGGGTTATTTAAAGTGAGCGATACCATTCTGCCAGTGCCTTGCCAATTTCATCCGGATGGTCCTCCTGCAGATAGTGCAATCCTTTTCCCACATAAACCATGGTCAGGTTATGCAGATGTTCCCGGCACCATTGCCTGGTCTCTTTATTAATTATGGCCCCCGGTTCTGCATATAGCAGAAGTTTGGGCAGGTTAGAGGTTTGTAGTTGCCGGCTGTATTCTGACACCACCTGATAAACATCCTTTGGCTTTCCGTTGATGGGGATCTCTCTCGGCCATACCAGCATGGGCTTTCTTCTGCTTACCTTCCTGAAAGGTTCTTTGTACTTTTTCTTTTCTTCCCGGGTAAGCGATCGCATGGTAAGACTAGGCATGATCAGGTTCAGGAAAGCATTCATTCCGTAGATCATCATTTCCCCAATCAGTGGGGTACGAAGGAGTTTAAATCCCATCCGGTAGTCCCACTTAAGAGCAGTCCATTTCCAGGGCCTTACTATTGATTCCATGAACGCCATACCCTTAATTTTTTCCGGGTGTTGCATGGCATAATGGAAACCCAGTGCAGAGCCCCAGTCGTGAAGCACCAGTGTAATATGGTTCAGTTGAAGCTTTTCCGTGAAAGCTTCCAGGTATCTGTAATGATCAAAGAAACGGTAGTTGATGTCCGGCTTATCGGATGCTCCGTGCCCAATGAGGTCAGGAGCAATACAATGTGCCACAGGGATCATATTGGAAATGATGTTTCGCCAAAGAAATGAAGAGGTGGGATTTCCATGAAGAAACAGGACAGGGTCGCCGGAACCATCCTCCAGATAATGTATTTGGGAGCCCAATACCCGGGTGAATTTATCTTCAGGCATAGTGTCCGGATTGTTCCATCTGGTAAACACGCAGGCTGGTTGCTCCTCCGTGGAAACGGTATTCCTTTTCCAGGTTGAAATTTTTCAGGAGGCTGTCCATCCCCCCGTAGCTGATATACTGTTTGAAATGGCGGTGATGATCCTTTCCGGCGAATCTTTCTACAGTCCGGATGGCAGGCTTAATGGGAAATCTGGACTTGTTTTCGAAAGTATAATCCACCACAATAAGATAACCTTCGGGTTGAACAACACGCCGGGCTTCATCGATGATTTTCCGGGCTACTTCATAGGGTTTCTCATGCAGGGCAAAGCTGATGATACCTAGACCAAAGGTGTTGTCCTGAAATTTCAGTTCCGTGGCATCCTGTTCATCACACTTCACTTTTTCTCCGCCCTTTTTCGTTTGTTGAAGCATGGAGCTGGATATATCAATACCAGTAACGTTACGAAATCCAAATCTTTTGAGATATTTTAGCTGGTTGCCCGTACCACAGCAAATATCAATGATGGAGGATGGATTGTATTGTTCTACAACGTCCACCACTTTTTTTCTTATCTTGTGAAGCACCGCGTGGAGGACCGGATCATAGATGCGGGCAAATATTTTGTATTCATCCATAAACCGGTATCTTAATAAGATAATCTTTATAGTAAACGAAGTTCCCTTTTTTTTGTTTGACATAAAGAAATGAAATTTTTAACACAATACCCATGAATATTTTGTAAATTAGAAGATAATTTTAATGCTTCTTCCATCAAAAAATGTAAACTATGATATACAGAGAACTGGGAAATAGTGGAATAAAGGTATCTGCCATCACATTTGGCGCATGGGCTATCGGTGGATTCATGTGGGGTGGAAGCGATGAAAAGGAAGCCATTGAAGCGATTTCGCATGGCTACGATTTTGGCGTTACTTCCATTGATACCGCTCCTATTTATGGTATGGGCCTGAGTGAAGAACTGGTTGGCAAAGCGGTTAAAGGTAAGCGAGACAAGTTTCAGATCATGACCAAGTTTGGTATCCGGTGGAAGCAGCAGGGTACCCAGACTGAATTCCGGTCGCAGGCAGATTATGACAGGTTGATGAATCAGATCTACCGAACGGCCAGAAAGGAAAGCATCATCGAGGAATGCGAGAACAGCCTCCGGCGCCTTGGGACCGATTATATCGATTATTATCAGCATCACCGGCCTGCCGAAGATGCACCTGTTGAAGAAGTGATGGAAGCTTTGGACCGGCTGTTGGATCAGGGTAAGATCCGTGCTGCCGGGGTAAGCAACTATTCGCTTGAAGAATTCAAAAAGGGTGAAAAATACCTGCAGCTGGAGGCCAACCAATTGCCTTACAGCATGGTGAAAAGAGATATCGAGAAGGATATGATTCCCTACCTTGTCGACCGAAATAAGGGAGTCATAGCCTACAGCCCGTTGCAAAGAGGGGTGCTTGCCGGAAAATTCAAGCCTGATAACCAACTGCCTGAAGGGGATCACAGGAAAAATTCCCGTTTCTTTAAGTCGGAAAACATTCACCGGATCAATGCGATTCTTGATAAAATAAAACCCATCGCTGAGGATCATAACATTACCCTGGCCCAGTTGGTATTGAACTGGACAATCCATCAGCGGGGCATCACCGTTGCGCTTGCTGGAGCCAGAAACCCGCGGCAGGTTGAAGAAAATGCAAGGGCCGCAGATATTCAACTTAAACAGGTTGAGATGAATACCATAAATAAGAATCTTGAAGCCCTTGAGCTGGAAACGGATTGAATCAATTGGTTATCCGTGCATGACTGACCTTTGGATTCAAAAAGAAAAGAATTACAGAGAAAAAGCAAGTCCGTATGGATTTAAACGTTTTCAAACATATTGAATGACTGTTTGTTTAACGCAATTGTTATATAAAATTGAATTTCTAAACAAAAAAAGAAAATATTTATGGTTTACAACGAATTAGGACAAAGTGGAATAAAATTATCTGCCATCACATTTGGCGCCTGGGCTATAGGCGGTTTTATGTGGGGCGGAAGCAATGAAAAGAAGGGCATCGATGCCATTAAGCGTGGATATGACCTGGGAGTCACCTCCATTGATACCGCCCCGATCTACGGCCTTGGTCTGAGTGAAGAGCTGGTCGGCAAAGCCATTAAGGGCAACCGTGAGAATTACCAGATTTTGACAAAATTTGTCATGAGATGGAAGAAAACGGGGACTCAAAAGGAGTTTAGCTCGCAAAAAGGTTATGATGAGCTTTGGGAGAATGTTTACCTGGACGCCAGAAAAGAGAGCGTAATGAAAGAGGCTGAAGACAGCCTGCGCAGGCTGGGGACCGACTATATCGATTACTATCAGATGCACTGGCCCGTTGACGATGTCCCCCTTGATGAGACTATGGAGGCACTTGTTCGTCTGAAAGAACAGGGAAAGATAAGAGCCGCCGGCGTTTGTAACTTTTCCGCCGAACAGCTCAGAGAAGCCGAGAAAACGGTACGCATTGAAGCCGATCAGGTATCCTACAGCATGGTTCGCCGGGATATTGAACAGGATGTAACACCTTACGTGGTGGAAAACAGTAAGGGCATCATTGCATACAGCCCCATGCAGCGAGGTCTGCTGACGGGTAAGTTCAGCCCCGATACCAAGTTGAACGAGGGTGACAACCGGAAAGATTCCCGGTTCTTCCAGCCCGAAAACATCCGCAGGGTCAATGAATTTTTAAGCAAGATCAAGCCTATAGCTGATGAACACAATGCTACCCTGGCTCAGCTCGCCCTAAGCTGGACGCTTCATCAGCCCGGTGTTATCGTGGCTCTGGCGGGTTCACGCGATCCCAGACAAATTGAGGATAACGCCAATGCCGCTGATCTGAAACTGCCGGATGAGGAGCTTCAGACCATCAACAAATACCTGGATGAACTGGAGCTGGCAGAAGCCTAAAAGATCCTGAAAAATGATTAATGGATTGTATGAAGGCTGTTCTGATAAGAGCAGCCTTTGTTATTTTTATTGGATGGATTTTCTTAATTTTACCCTTTCTTAATTTTTAGTGATCATTAAGTAAAACATTGTCAGTGATGAATCAACTGATAACAGATCTGAAGAAAATAGAACAACTGGGGAAGCTGAATGAGGACGAGAATTTCGACTTCCGTGCCTTTCTGAAAGGCCAGGATCCGGATGAGATAGACCAACGCGTGCATCGATTGTACAAAGAGATATCGGCCCAAATCGACTGCAGCAAGTGTGCCAACTGCTGTAAAGTGCAAACCCCGGGGTTGAGCAAAAAGGAGGCTGAGCAGATCAGCCGGTATATGAATATGGATATTGATGATTTCAAAGATCAATACGTAGAAACAGACTGGTCGGGTCAGATGATGCTCAAAGACCAGCCCTGTGTTTTCCTGAAAGATAATACCTGTTCCATTTCGCATATCATGCCTGAAGATTGCAGCTCTTATCCCTATCTGCATAAGGACGATTTCATATCCCGGTTGTTTGGTGTGATAGATAACTACTCAGTCTGCCCGATTGTTTTTAATGTATATGAAGCATTAAAAGAAGAACTGGATTTTGATCCTGAGGAGTTCGATGATTTTTTCTGATCCTTGTTATCTTTGCCGCATTAAATAATGAATATGATAGAAGAGATAGAACAGAATCTCATCACCATAGCCGAATACGGGAAGATCAACGAATACGAGAACGAAGAATTTCAGTTTTACCTGCAAGGCCAGGATCCCGATGAGGTTGATGAACGGGTCAACCGATTATTTGAAGAGATAGAAGCGGAGATCGACTGCATGAAATGTGCGAATTGCTGTAAAATGCAGTCTCCGGTTATCCGGGAAGCGGAATTATGGAATATAAGCGATTATTTTGACATGGACCCGGGAACCTTCAAAGAGGAATATTTGGACTTTGACGGGGATCAGATGGTCATGAAGCAGAACCCCTGCGTTTTTTTAAAGAATAATCTATGTACCATCTATGAATTCCGGCCCGCTGACTGTGCCTCCTATCCCCACCTCGATCAAAGAGGAATTGTTTTTAAACTCTCCGGTATTATGGGGAACTATTCCGTATGTCCGATCGTCTTTAATGTCATCGAAAATCTTAAAAAGGAGATGGGATTTATCTGAGCAGGATAACAGGGGTTTGGTCCTAACTCCATGTTTTATATATTTTTCTGCAAAAATTTTGAGATGAAAGCATTACACAATAAAGTGGTCTGGATAACAGGTGCTTCTTCGGGGATTGGAGAGGCTTTGGCTTATAAGCTGGCAAGAGAAGGTGCCAGGCTGGCTCTCTCGGCAAGGACTCAGGAAAGACTGGAGCCGGTGAGGAAATATTGTATTTCCTTGGGTTCTGAGGCGGAAATTTTTCCCTTCGACCTCTCCCATGTGGAAGAAATCCCCAAAATAGCAGAGCAGGTCCTGAATCATTATAACCAACTTGATTTGCTCATCAACAACGGAGGCATCAGCCAGCGGGGTTTGGCCACAGAGACCTCCCTGGATGTTGACCGAAGGATAATGGAAATCAACTATTTTGGCAACATCGCACTTACCAAGGCAGTCCTCCCATATATGATCAGGCAGGGTTATGGCCATTTGGTTGTTACATCAAGTATTGTGGGCAAATTTGGTTATCCCCGTCGCTCTGCATATTCAGCTTCAAAACATGCCCTTCAGGGTTTCTATGACAGCCTGAGAACTGAAATGGCAGGAAAAAATATTAAAGTAACCCTGATCCTGCCGGGACGCATTCATACGAACATTTCCCTTCATGCCCTTAATGAAAAAGGGATGGAGCATGGAGAAATGGATAAGGGACAGGTTCAGGGAATGCCTGCTGATCAATGTGCAAGGAAAGTGATAAGAGGGATTAAGAAACAAAAAAGGGAAATATTGGTGGGTGGTAAGGAATTGCTCATGGTGTATATCAGAAAGTACTTTTCCTTTTTATTTTATCCCCTCGCGAGAAAAACGGGTGAGATTTGAAGGAAGGCATTCCTGGATAGCTGTGATTTTATTGAAAGACCGGAATGAAACTTTGGATCAGGTTAAATTTTATGTATTTTGCACAGCTATGAAAAAGGAGAACCAAATGGAAGGAAAGATTATAAACGGAATACAGCAGATCGGGATTGGAATAACGGATCTGATGGAGGCATGGAAATGGTATTTTGATGTTTTTGGGGTGGATATCCGGGTTTTTGAAGATGAAACGATTGCCGAGCTGATGCTGCCTTATACAGGTGGTTCTCCACAGAAACGACATGCTGCACTTGCCTTCAATTTACAGGGCGGAGGTGGTTTTGAGATCTGGCAATATACTGAGCGTACACCTAAACATGCCGGTTTTGATATCTTGCTGGGAGATTACGGCATATTTGCTGCCAAGATCAAATGCAGGGACATTGATGCCACATATGATCTTTACCTGTCGAAGCAGATCGACGTTTTAAATAAACCGGAAGCCGGACCTGACGGTATGAAACGTTTTTTTATCAGAGATCTGTATGGCAATCATTTTCAGTTGATAGAATCCCGTAATTGGTATAAGGATGAAAAGAAGCTTACAGGCGGAGCTTATGGGGCAATAATAGGGGTATCTGAAATTGATCGTTCACTCCAGGTATACAGGGATATATTGGGATATGATCAGGTGATTTACGATGAAGAAGGCAATTTCGATGATCTGAAAATGTTACCGGGAGGAGACCACGGCTTTCGCCGCGTTTTACTTACTCATAGCAAACCCAGGGAAGGAGGCTTTTCTCCGTTGCTTGGGGATTCAAGGATAGAGTTTCTGGAAGTAAAGGAGCGCAATCCTCAAAAGATATATAAAAACCGGTACTGGGGAGACCCCGGCTTTATTCATCTTTGTTTTGACATACGTGGTATGAATGTTTTAAGAGAGGAATGCAGGGAAAAAGGTTTCGGTTTTAAAGTCGACAGTCATGATCGGACCAATCATAAGGATAGTTTTGATATGGGTGATGCAGCCGGTCGTTTTGCCTATATTGAAGATCCGGACGGCACATTGATTGAATTCGTGGAAACCCATAAAGTACCCATCATAAAGAAGTTTGGCTGGTATATCAGGCTGGATAAAAAAGATGCGCATAAACCTTTGCCAAACTGGTTGATTAAAGCCCTCTCCTTTAACCGGGTAAAATTTTGATCCGGCCTTCAATTCTCATTTGAAGATTTAGGGGATGATTCAAATTATATCATTATTTATTATTTTTATCATCAGGAATTGAAAGGAGTGAACAGGATTAAATGTTCGGTAATGAATTGAATACATTAAAGTTGGCCTCCTGAATTCGGTTAAACAATATGGTTATTTAAGTTTTTTATGACAGCATACATAATGTTAAGTGTAATTTTCCCGTATCATTATGAAATGAAGAAAGGTTATATATTTTGATATCTATAATTTGGAGTGAATATGCATGTTAAAAGAATATTCAGAGATGCTTTCCGATTTATAAACCTTTCCGGATATAAGTTTGTTTTTAAAATCCCGTTTTTATTTAATCATTTATTTGCAAAAATGGAAGATAAGAAAAAGTCCAGATTATATAAGAAGTACGCTGAAGAAGAAGGTAAGAAAAGAGAAGAAGAACGTGTTGGTTTTGCCCACCGTTTTGCCAGCCACGCAAAAGGGTCGGTTGAAGAATTCCTTCAGGGCATGGGTGAAGAATACAATGAAACCGTGGAAATGTCGCGGTTCTTTTTTAAGCTCCTGGAGGATAAATTGCAGCTCAGGGAAAGAGAAACCCCTCCTTCGAAAGAGGAAGTAAAAAAGGCAATCCAGCAGTTAAAAGATATGGGCAGGGTAGGGATTTTTGCTTCGGTTTCCATTCTTCCCGGCGGCGGATTGTCTCTGTTGGGTCTGGAAATACTGGCCAGAAAGTTCGGCATCAAAAATTTTACATTCATCCCCTCATCCTTTCGTAAACGGTTGTATAAAGAAAAGGAACAGGACAAAGACAAAAAAGACATGGATCACC
>CAYNPZ010000133.1:0-10217 GCA_964399175.1 uncultured Bacteroidales bacterium
CGGCACTGAGGGTACTCCAGACAAGCAAGGTTTTGACCATTCATACGGATATTATGATCAGGGAAGAGCTCATACATTTTTCCCTCATTATTTGATGAAAAATGGAGATACCATTCCCATTCGGGAGAATTATGGTTTCAATATGAAGCGTGTATACCAATATAACCGTCGTTCTCCGGATAGTCTTGAAGACGTAAAAAATAATTACAATCAGCAGGGTCGTCTCATTCCTGATGGTGTACCGGATCCCGAAAAGGCAAAGTACTCGGAAAATCTCTTTCAAAACGACGCCCTCTCTTTTATTAAAGAAAATAAAAACAATCCGTTTTTTCTTTACTATGCCACCCAGATTCCTCATGGCCCATGCATTATACCCGATCTTGGAAAGTATAAAGATAAACCGTGGAGCCTAAAACATAAGGAATGGGCTGCTATGGTGGAAAAAATGGATAAGGGCGTTGGTCGAATGGTGGAGCTATTGGAAAATTTAAATATTCTCGATAACACGATTATATTTTTTGCCGGGGACAATGGCTACAGCATGTGGGGATACTTTGGAAGGCCTGCCTTTGAGGATGATCCTCTTTTTGAGAATAAAGGTCCGTGGCCGAAAGGAAAATTTACCTCTACCCATGAGGGTGGGGTTCGGGTCCCATTCTTTGCTTACTGGAAGGGTAAAATTGAGTCTGGAGAGACGGATCATGTTTGTGCATTATATGATTTCATGGCCACTGCAGCCGACTTGGCCGGGGTCTCAGTTCCAGAAACAGATGGTATAAGTTTGGTTCCTACTTTATTAGGTGAGCCGGAAAATCAGAAAAAACATAACTATCTGTACTGGGAAAACGGAACGAGATCGCCACATACGCAAAGTGTTCGAATGGATCAATGGTGGGCTTATCGGAGTCATCCGTCCGAACCGGTAAAACTTTATAATCTCAGCCGGGATATTGCTTGTGAAAATAACGTAGCAAAAGAAAATCCTGATGTTGTGAAAGATGTCAAACAAATCTTCCAGGAAGCTCATGTGGACAGTAAGTGGTATGTGAACCCCGGAGAAAGCAAAGAACAGATTGAGGCAAAAGGGAATAAAGCCCGGGAAATGGGCCAGATGCAAAGATCTGTGCGGCCCAACACGGCTTTCAAAGGAAGAGGTAAACCATCAGCTAAAACAAAAACATCCAATTAAAACATTTTGAAAGCAAAATTTTGCCAATGTTCTTTATTAAAATTGGTTTTTAAAAGAAATGCAGAATCAATATATTAAAAAATTGAAAATATGAAACGAAAACCATTACAAATTCTAATTTTTATTATTATCGGCCTCTTGGTGATCGGAGGCATTTATTGGTATTTCGGCCATTACCGTTTCACCCTCAAGGCAGAGCAAATATTGCAGGAAACCGGAGTAAAAGGCGGACTCATTGTGCATCTGGGTTTTGAAGACAGTAAGGTTACTGCTGCTTTACATGCCGGTGACCGCTATCTTGTCCATGGAATTACTCCCGATGAAAGTAAAGCAGAAAAGGCCCGGGAGTATATGTATGAGCGGGGGATCTATGGGAACGTTTCCGTTGAGCACCGCAACAAAGAAACGCTTCCCTATACCGACAACCTGGTGAATTTAATTGTAGCCGAAAATACCGGCAACATTTCAATGGATGAGATGATGCGGGTATTGGCCCCCGAAGGTGTGGTCTATATGAGGGAAGAGAATGGGTGGATTAAACAGGTTAAGCCGAGGCCCGAAGAGATAGATGAATGGACCCACTATTTGCATGGCCCGGATAACAATGCAGTTGCCGACGATGCGGCAGTTGGCCCGCCAAAACATTTGCAATGGGAGGCCGGGCCCGAATTTCTGCGGAGTCATGAGCACCTGTCTAGTATCAGTGCAATGGTTTCTTCCGGGGGAAGGATATTTACCATCCTGGACAGAGGACCAACTTCATTTGTTGCGGCCCCGACCCAGTGGCAGCTTGAGGCCAGGGATGCCTTTAACGGGGTGCTTTTATGGGAAAAGCCGATTGAAAACTGGGAAGATCATCTTCGGGGCTTCAGGAGCGGACCTCCTGAACTTCAGCGAAGGCTTGTAGCCGATGGTAACCGCGTATATGTGACACTGGGATACAATCAACCGGTCACTGCACTGAATGCAGCTACCGGTGAGGTTGAACGGACCTATTCAGGTACAAAAGGTACACTGGAGATACTTTATAAAAACGGCACGCTTTACCTGGTTACCGGTGAGCGTCCTTCCCTGAAGCCAAAAAAATATTCCCCCGACAGTGTGGATGCGTTTTCCGATGTTTTTCTGGGAACCCTGCGCGGTACTCCCCGTGCCCACGACAAAAGCCTTATGGCGGTTGACGCAGGCTCCGGAGAGATACTATGGGAGAAAGACGATCCCACAACCGGTGAAATCATGCCCACTACTACGTGCGTGGGTAATGGACGCGTTTTTTTTGAAAACCCCGGCCATGTAATATCTCTGGATGCAAAAAGCGGAAACACGATATGGAAAAGCCGGCGTCCTATAAAACGAAAGCGGCTGGGCTGGTCTACCCCTACCCTGGTTTATCACAACGGAGTGGTGTATTCCGCAGACCGGGAATCGAAATGGGAAAATGAGGATAGTAACGTCAGATGGATACCAAGCAGTAGGGGCGGTATTGCTCCGGAGGGCCGGCTGATAGCTTTTTCTGCGGAAGACGGCGACCGTTTGTGGAGCTGTCCGGCCCGTGAAGGGTACAATGCACCTGTAGATGTTTTCCTGACAGGCGGTCATTTATGGACCGGCGATTTGGTCCAGGCAGGTGATCCCGGTATAACAAAGGGGAGAAATCCCCATACAGGAGAAATTGAAGTAACCCGTCCGGAGGACCAGGAGTTTTATACCCCCGGCATGTCGCATCACCGTTGTTACCGCAACAAGGCCACCTCGAAGTATCTCATCACCGGAAGGGCCGGGACCGAGTTTATAGATATCGAATCCGGTGAGGCCATTCCGAATCACTGGTTTAGGGGCACCTGCTCCTATGGCATCATGCCATGCAACGGCCTTGTGTATTCCCCTACCCACCCCTGTGCCTGCTTTATGAAAGCAAAGATCAACGGGTTCAATGCACTGGCCCGTTCCGTTCAGGGCCCCGCTTCTAAAGGTAATGAGGCGGATAGGCTCCAAAAAGGTGCGGCTTACCAGGAGATACAGATCAACAGAAAAGATGAGGCATCGGAAGGATGGCCCACCTACCGGCATGATGCAAAACGGAGCGGCCGCACGGAATCCACCATACCCGAAAAACTCACTCAAGAATGGAAAGCTGGCCCCGGAGGAAAATTAACCGCCCCGGTTATTGCCGGGGGTCGTTTGTTTGTGGCATCTCCTGACCGGCATGTGGTATACGGCCTTCATGCCGGTACCGGTGAAGTATTGTGGAAGTTCACCGCCGGAGGCCGGATCGATTCCCCGCCTACCGTATATAAAGGTCTGGTAATTTTCGGTTCGGCCGACGGCAAGGTGTATTGTCTCCGTGCCTCCGACGGGGAAATGGTTTGGCGTTTCCGGGCCGCTCCTGTTGACCGCCGGATTGTTTCCCACGGACAGCTTGAATCGGCCTGGCCGGTGCACGGTTCGCTTCTTGTCGAGAACGGGTCGGTTTACTTTGCAGCCGGACGATCCTCTTTTCTCGATGGCGGAATATATATTTATCGTCTTGATCCGGTAACCGGCAAAGTGTTATCACGGAAAGTTCTTGACAGCCGCGATGAAAAGACCGGCCATCAGCCGGAAAACATCATTGAAGGTTTTGAAATAAAAGTAGGTGCATTGCCGGATGTGCTTTCCGGGAAGGAGGAGTCCATATTCATGCGGCATAAACGATTCAGCCGGGATCTGGAGGAAAAACCTCCGGAAGTGCCGCATCTTTTTAGCGCTACCGGTTTTCTTGACGATTCATGGTGGCACCGTGATTATTGGATTATGGGTATCCGTATGAAATCAGGCTGGGGAGGATGGCCTCAGATGGGAAGCAGGGTGCCTTCGGGCCGCTTGCTTGCGTTCAGCGATTCAACAATCTATGGATTCGGTCGTCACAGTTATGGCAGGCACGGCAGTCATGTCGGTCTTGAGGCTTCGAGCAACTGGGGTTACAGTGAACAAATGCATGATACGATCACTTATTACCGGTTATTTAAGGCCTGTCAGAATTCGAAAACAGAAAACTGGGAAACGGAATGGAACAATCGCATCCCTCTTTTGGTACGGGCAATGGTCATGGACGATTCAAAAATTTTTCTTGCCGGTCCGCCCAATGGCCAGGATATAAAAAATATTCCATCCGCACTTGAAGGCAAAGAAGGAGGACTATTGTATGTGGTATCTTCAGATGGGACGATATCTCAAAAATACAAACTCGGATCACCTCCGATTTTTGACGGCATGGCAGCAGCCTCGGGAAACCTTTATATCTCAACAAAAGATGGAGAGGTGATTTGTCTTAAAGGCCGTTAATGTCTTAATTTGGATGTAGAATCCATGAGGTTGGTAATTATCTAATGGGTAACTACCGTCTTGAGAAGGTGATTTATGAAAGTCAACATGAGAGCCCCGAAACCTACTCTCTTGTTAAGCGCCACCAGGTACTTTATCCTTATTGAGGGTACATGGGAGAGTTATAGGGAAGCCAAACGCCTTTATACCCGTTTGGATGAACCCGCTAAGGTTTCAATCATTGATGCTTTATATAAACTTGTATTTTCTGACAAATTTGCTTACATTGTAAACGATAAAATAAATACCCATTATTTATGAAAGTAAAAATTAACAAGCCAAAACTTCTGGGGCTTTCCCTTGCCGGACTTACAGCCCTTTTTACAAGCTGTAATGATGAAGGTTCTCAAGGAGCCGAATCTTCGGAATCACCCAATATAGTCTTTATTTTACCGGATGATCTGGGCTGGTCGGATGTGGGTTACCTCGGCTCAGATATTGAAACCCCCAATATTGATGAGTTGGCAGAGACGGGCCTGCGGATGAACCAGCATTATGTAATGCCTACTTGTACCCCTACCCGCGTAGGACTCATTACCGGTAAATACCCCAGTCGATATGGAGTGACTGGTCCCGATTATGGAGAAGTAATTGATCAGGGTGATCCCACATTGGCTTCTCTGCTGAGTGAAAATGGTTATTATACTTCCATTTCAGGTAAGTGGCACATGGGCTCTCCCCCTTATACACCTCTTAAATATGGATTTGAATCATCTTACGGATATTTTGACGGGCAGATCGATCCCTATACTCATAACTACAAAATGGAAAGAGAAGAAACCAGCCGGAGATCCTGGCATCGGAATGATGAATATCTCGATGAAGAGGGTCATGCCACTGATCTCATAACCCGTGAAGCCATCCGGATTATTGAAGAAGAGCGGGAACAGCCATTTTTCCTGTATGTTGCTTATAGTGTCCCTCATTATCCGTTAAATGAGCCTGAAAAATGGACTTCCATGTATGATGATGTTACATTTACACACCCTTCCCGGAAATGGTTTGCTGCCAGTGTCACACACATGGATGCAGGTATCGGTCGTATCATTGACGCCTTGGAGAGAACCGGTCAGAGGGAAAATACATTGGTTGTTTTCGTAAGTGACAACGGCGGTCAGCTGAGCTGGCACAGTGAGGATCAGTATAAAGGGAGGTATGCAGACAAGCCCCATAAAGTGCTCGGTAACAATTTTCCGCTCCGTGGCTGGAAAGGAGACCTGTATGAAGGAGGTATCCGGGTACCTGCTGTTGTGAACTGGCCCGGGCAAGTAGAGCAGGGATCTCTGGATATGCCTGTCCACATCTCCGACTGGCTTCCCACCCTTTATGATTTGTCTGGTGGTGATCAGCTTTCTGAGGGGCTGAACCTGGACGGCCGGAATATCTGGCCCTTTTTAACCGGTGAACAGTCTATACCGGAGACACGAACGATGTACTGGAAGACCGGCCAGGCTTATGCCGTCAGGGAAGGTCGGTGGAAGCTACTGGTCCACCGTAACAGTGATAAAACAGAATTGTTTGATCTGGAGGATGATTTCCGGGAAACCAATGATTTAAGTGAAGAAAAACCGGAAAAGGTAGAGCATCTGATGGAGCTGCTGGAAAAATTTAAGGAAGACGATCGGTAATACAATAATATTCAATAAATCTGAAGATAATAGCTCCCTATGAAGAAAAGAGATTATTTCATCCTCCTCTTTTTCCTCCTGTTTTTGAGTTCCTCCAATACCCCCGAATGGGCTGCTCCGGTTCATATAACCCAGCCAAAAGAAACAGGAAATGACCCTGAAAATACTCAGATCTTAAATCATCTTGAGTGGAAGAAAGGTGAAGATTCAGTGGCCTTGCTGCACAAGGGTCATGTTTTGTGGCAGTATAATTTTGACAAAGCAGAAGGCAAGCCCTATTTTCATCCTTTAGTTACTCCTGATGGAACAAAACTGACCTGGCTGCGCCCGGAGGATCATCCCTGGCACCGGGCTGTTTGGTTTTCATGGAAATACATAAACGGGCTTAATTATTGGGAGGAAGACCGGAAAACAGGCCAATCTGAGGGAATCACTGAGCTTCGTTCTGTGGATTACAATTTATCTGAAGATTATCAGGCAACCTTTCATCTCAAACTGGCCTACCATCCTCCCGGAAAAGATGATTTGTTGCGGGAAAAACGCATCATTCGGGTTGCTGCTCCTTCAGACGATGGCAGTTATTATATCGATTGGGAAACTACCTTTATTGCTGTGGCGGATAAAGTGACACTTGACCGGACACCCATACCAGGTGAGCCGAATGGTAAGTCATGGGGCGGATATGCCGGTTTTTCCGCCCGTTTAGATGAGCACCTGCAGGTTAACAGAATAGTAAATGCCCGTGGAGAAACAGGGGAGTTGCATGGAAAAGCTTCAAAATGGCTCACCTATGAGTTAAAAAATGTTGAAGGAGAGCCCATCTCCTTAACAATTTTTGACCATCCGGGTAATTTGAACTATCCAAACAAATGGTTTATTGAGAAGAATCCCGATATTCCCTTTTACTACTTCAGTCCCGCCATATTATTCGATTCTAAAGAAATACTTAATGAAGGCCAAAAACTGCATCTTAAATACAGGCTTTTGATCTCACCCGGGAAAAGAGATCAAAGTCAATTGCTGGAACATTGGAACAACTTTAAAAAATAATATTGCCATGAAAAAAGTTAACACAACCCGTCGACAGTTCTTGAAAAACACTGCCACGATTCTTGGTGGTACCTTATTGGCGCCTCACATATTAAATTCCTGTGCGAAAGGGGCCAATGATAAAGTTTTGGTTGCCCATATCGGTGTAGGAAACCGGGGTACAAGAGAACTGGAGCAATATTTCCTACCGCTTCAGTCTGCATTTTCGGTGGCCACTTGCGATCCGCATTTGGACAGACGGGAAAAAAGGGCTGCTTTAGTAAATGAAACCTACGAAAAACAGGAAAGAAATGCTCCCGAATGCAAGCCTTACCTGAATTTTGAGGAAATACTCGAAAGACCGGATATTGATGCGGTAAATATCGTAACTCCGGATCACTGGCATGTGCTGGCAGCCATCAGGGCGGCCAGGGCAGGCAAACATGTGATGCTTGCAAAACCTCTTGGATTAAGCTATCCCAATTACAAGCTCCTGGAGAAAGAATTAAAAGAGAATGATGTCCATTTCCATTACGGCACACAACAGCGCGTTATGGAGCATATGAGAGTGGGTGTAAATATGATCAAAGAAGGAAAGATTGGAGATATTGAGAAGATTGACGTTTGGTGTCCAGGTAAAAATCCCGTTGAATCCCCCGTATGTAATGAAGTTCCTGTTCCTGATGATTTTGATTACGATCTGTGGACCGGTCCGGCGCCGTTGAATCCTTACTGCCCGGAGCGGGTAACAAATAACAGCTCCTGGTTTCAGTGGGATTATAGCATCGGTTTTCTGGCCGGATGGGGCGCCCATCCCCTTGACATCATGATATGGGCGCTCAAAGATAAAATGGATGGAATATATTCTTGTGAAGGTACGGGTACTTTTTGGAATTCCGGTGGTATCTATGACAACATTTATTCCTGGGACCTGAATTATCAGTTTAAATCAGGGATCAACATGCATTTCCTGAGTGTAGACAGGGTGAAAAAGAACAATACCTGGAAATACCGGAATAAGAAGGACAACAACGCAACTACCTTTTGGGGTAGTAAAGGCTGGATATCACTGAGCAGGGGTTCGGCAGAATCCAATATTCCGGAAATTCAAAAGAAATTTGATGAATTTGAAGCAAACAGACCCAATGATTATGTTCTCAGTTCATCTGACAGCATGGGTCAGGCCTTTATTGATATCATTAAAGGAAACTCTGAAGAGATTTGCCCTTTGAGCGACGCCATCATTTCAGACGGTATAAGCCATATGGGCAATATTGCCATCCGAACGGGCAGAAAGGTAACCTGGGACCCAGCAAAAGGCAAAGTAGTGGATGACCCGGAGGCAAACAGTTTGTTCATCAGGGATATGAGAGAGCCTTATACCCCCTGAAATCGTATTTCCAAATATCACAACTAAAAGAATGTGTTGAATACAACTATTTTGATTTACAGGATACGTAAATCAAGAAGCTTTCAAAATAGAGCGGAAAAATTGATCTTATCCTATAGCTTGAATGGATTTCATAAAAATCATTAAAAATAGAACATTATGAACAGAAGAAAGGCAATCAAAAGTTTAGGTGCTGGTATAGCCGGTATCACAATGAGCCCCACAGTTTTTGCAGGAAAATCCGGAAGCGAAAATGCAGCGTCTGAAAACTATCGCAAGGCCACCAAAGGCCTTCCTCCGGTTAAGATCACCAATGTAAAGGCCATTGCCACCCAGCCGCATGGTATTGAACTGATTGTTGTTAAAGTAGAGACCGATGAACCCGGGCTATATGGTGTGGGATGTGCAACCTTTCGTCAAAGAGCCCATACAGTGGTATCTGCGGTCAATGATTATCTGGCTCCCTTCTGCAAGGGCAAGGTAGCGGATAACATTGAGGATGTCTGGCAGATTACTTACCAGAACTCCTACTGGCGGAACGGACCGGTATTGAACAATGCCCTGAGCGGTTTGGATCAGGCATTATGGGATATCAAGGGAAAAAGAGCCGGCATGCCCGTTTATCAGCTTTTGGGCGGAAAGTGTAAGTTTGCCGTGGATACATACACCCACGCCGGAGCCGGATCAAAGGAGAAAGTGGTTGAAAATGTTCAGCGGTATATGGATGAAGGCTACCGTCATATCCGTATCCAGCTGGGTGGCTATGGATCTACTGCATTGTCGGGAAAACCCGACTTTAGAAAGGCAGGTTTTGGCTATAAAAACGATAACGTGTATATGTCGAATATTTATCTACAAGAGACACCAAAATTGTTTGAATATGTGAGGAAGCATTGCGGGGAAGATATTGAATTGCTGCACGATGTCCATGAACGGGTTCAGCCCAACGATGCGATCAACCTGTGCAAGGAGCTGGAACAATATAAACCTTTTTTTATTGAAGATCCCTTTTCGCCCGAAAACATAGGATATTTTGAACAATTGCGCCAGCAAACCAGCGTCCCCATTGCTATGGGTGAATTGTTCAACAATCCCCATGAATGGATTGAACCCATGACCAAACGGTGGTATGATTTCATCAGGGTGCATATTTCTCAGATTGGCGGTATTACCCCGGCCATGAAGCTTGCCCGGCTGGGAGAGTGGTTTAATGTCAGAACAGCATGGCACGGCCCGGGTGACGTATCTCCCGTGGGTCATGCTGCCAATGCACACATCGATCTGGCAGTATGGAATTTCGGTATCCAGGAAGCTGCCTCCAGCATACGATCATCCAGCGACAGGCTGCTATCCATCTTTCCGGGTACACCCTGGGTAAAGAACGGGTACATGCACATCAACGAAGCGCCGGGCCTGGGAGTGGATATCAATGAAAAAGAAGCCGCCAAATTCCCCATACAGGATGTGCAGCTCAACAACTGGACCCAGCTGAGGAATCAGGACGGCACGCCTGTTCGGCCCTGATCATGTGATTCTAAAAAATAGAGCGCTGTACAGAAGATACCCATCGTTGGCACGAAGTGCGATAATTTTGTATCTTTGATTTGTACAGCGTTGT
>CAYNPZ010000134.1:0-9057 GCA_964399175.1 uncultured Bacteroidales bacterium
CAAGACACAAGACACAAGACAGAGTAATACAAGAATTAAGACAATGAGATCAGAGACAAGTCAATCCATCGCCTCAATTATGAGTCTGGTCTAAAAAGGATTATATGAAGAAAATGCCCACATGCTGTCGTTCCTTCGTGCCGTCGTGCTGTCGTTCTTGTATCTTGATTCTTGAATCTTAATACACCTTCACGCTTCCATGTAATAATCAGGTTCTACCTCCACAATCTCCTTTTCTTCCAATCCCTTATCAATCAAAGTATCAAAATCAACATTTTGCTCCCACCGCTGGATTTTTTCGAGCTTCGGTTTGGTTTGAGGATGCCTGGGCAGAAAAAGCGTACAACAATCCTCATAGGGTTGTATGGATATGTTATAGGTGCCGATCTTCCGGGCAAAGGATACGACTTCTTCCTTGTCCATACCGATGAGCGGACGGAAAACCGGCAGGTCGACCGAGGCATTGGTTACCGAAAGGCTCTCGATGGTTTGGCTGGCCACCTGCCCAATGCTTTCACCTGTGACCAAAGCCTGCGCACCGTTGTTCAGTGAAATTTTTTCAGCAGCCTTCATCATCATCCTTCTCATGATGATGGTAACATGATCTTTCGGGCAGTTTTCCACGATGGCTTCCTGGATCCCGGTGAAGGGAAAAACATGCAGCTTCAGCTTTCCGGTGTATCGGCTGAGCTGTCTGGCCAGGTCCACCACCTTGTTTTTGGAACGCTCGCTGGTGTAAGGATAACTATGGAAATGAACAGCTTCCGTATACACTCCCCTTCGGGCGATAAGCCAGGCGGCAAGCGGGCTGTCAATGCCACCGGAAAGCAATACAATAGCCTTACCTCCTGTACCTACCGGCAAACCACCCGGTCCGCGTTCCTTTTCGTGATAAAAGAAAACTCCTTGTTTGCGGACACTTATATAAATGGTCACTTCCGGTTGATGGACATCCACTGTCAGATGAGGAAAAGTGTCAGCAATGTGCTGTCCCAGAATGGTGTTGATCTCATGAGTATTATAAGAAAAGGACTTATCGGTCCGCCGGGCATCAATTTTAAAAGAGTGACTCCTTTTCAACAAGGGCCCGAAATATTCAGCGCTTTTCTCCTTGATGGCCTCCAGATCTTTTTCCACTTTAACAGCGCGATGGAAAACATTCACCCCGAATACGCAGCGAACCCTTTCGGCTGCCTGATCCAGATCCGCCTGCTCCTGAGGGATCAGATACAACATGGACCGACCCTTCTCAATATTGAATTTTCCTGTTCCCTGTAATGCAGACCGGATGTTTTTCATCAACCTGTCAACAAAGAAAGGGCGGTTGTTGCCCTTCAGCATGGCCTCACCGTACTTGACAATCAACAATTCTTCCATGCCCTAAAGCTTTGTCATTTTTTTAAGTTTATTGACGGCAGCAACAAGTGCATCTACTGTATAGTCAATCTCTTCGTGGCTGTTGAACAAGGAAAAGCTGAACCGCAAGGCGCCCTCAACTGTTTTTTTATCCAGCTCCATGGCTCCCAGCACATGGCTGGGTCGATTGTTTCCCGAGGTACAGGCTGAGCCGGTGGAGACATAAATGCCCCGCGACTCCAGTTGCCGCAATAACACCTCTCCTTTCATACCTGGGATGGAAACATTGAGAATATGGGGTGCTGTATGGGCATCCTCCGGGGTGTTGATACGGATTTCCTTCAAATTGGATTGAAGCTTGTCATGAAGCTTATTTTTCAGTTTGCGCAGGGTATTTTGTTTTTCCAGCAAATTCTGAAAATTCATTTCCACGGCTTTGGCAAAACCGGCAATGGCGGGTACATTTTCCGTGCCGGCGCGCAAGTCATTTTCCTGTGATCCACCATGAAGGAGCGGTTTTATTCGTGATTGATGTTTACGGTATAATACGCCAACTCCTTTGGGCCCGTGAATTTTATGTGAGCTGAGGGTCGCCAGATCAACATCCGATTGCTTTGGATGCAGCGGAATCTTTGCGAATGACTGCACAGCATCTATATGAAAAAATGCATGGCTATGCTGATCCCGGAGGATCTCACTGATTTTGTCAATGGGCTGGATGGAACCCGTCTCATTGTTAACATGCATGATGCTTACAAGAATGGTATCGTCGCGGATGCTTTCCTTCAGATATTCCAGATCGACGATTCCGTGGGAATCAACAGGCAGGAAAGTCACTTCAAAGCCTTGATCCTGCAAAGATTGCAATGCATTAAGGACCGATTTATGCTCAATGGCCGAAGAAATGATATGCTTTCCATTCTTCTGTTTGGCTGCTGCCGTACCTTTAAGCGCCAGGTTATTGGCTTCGGTACCCCCGGAAGTAAACACGATTTCATCCGGATGAACCTGTAAACTTGTGGCTATTGTTTTCCTGGCCTCTTTCAGTCTTTTTTCGGCCTCAACTCCCTTGCTGTGTACAGAAGAAGGATTGCCGTATGCATCCTGCATGGTCTCCTTTACCACGTTCACCACGTCTTCAAAAGGTTTGGTCGTGGCACTGTTGTCAAAATACACTGTTCTCTTCTTCATTAAATCCATTAATTTTTTTCCTTACTCCTTATTATACGACAGACAAGAAAACATATTGTTTTATTGATATATCTGGAATCATAAAGCCAACTATAATTTGAATTTTAAAGCGTTCAACATGTGAATATATATAGTTGGCAAAGGGCAAAGGGCAGTTGGCAAACCCCGAGTTATGAATGGCAGGCAATAATAAATCATTGTTATATTCACACAATGTCCATATAATCAAAATAAAAACTAAGATATAATAATAAAACAAAAAAAACTTAGATGACCTACGCAGCGTTTTGTCATTTCGCTCCGTACCGGTTAATAAACATAAAAATTAAAAACTATGAAAACGACAATTGCCTTTATATCCCTTATAATATTAACAGGACTGAATTTTTCCTGTGAAAATGAAGACGGTCCCAAACCGGACCTGAAACCAAAGCAGATTGAAGTAACTCCAGAAACCCGTCAGCTGATCGATTCCGACAATCAATTCGGTTTCGAGCTGATGCAAAAAATTGTGGAAAGCCAGGATGAAACAGCAAATACCATGATTTCACCGGTGAGCGTCTCGCTGGCACTGGCCATGACGTACAACGGGGCGGCAGGTGAAACGCGGAAAGCCATGGAAGAAACCCTTCACCTTAACGAACTTTCAACAGAACAGGTCAATGAAGCCTACCAATCACTCATGGAATCGTTACTGAGCGTGGATGAGAAAGTGACGATGGAGATTGCCAATTCCATCTGGTACCGTCAAGAATTTCATGTGGAACAGGATTTCATTGATGTCAACAAGGAATACTATGATGCCGGAGTCAGCGCTCTGGATTTCGACAGTCCTGAAGCTGTGGACATCATTAATAACTGGGTGGCCGAAAAAACCCACGACAAGATCCCGGAGATCATTGAAACCATCGACCCGCTGGACGTCATGTTCCTGATCAATGCCCTTTACTTCAATGGCAAATGGAAATACCAGTTCGACGAGGAGAAAACCACTGAGGAACCTTTCTATCTTCAGGACGGGAGCCAGATTCAGACCGACATGATGGTGACGGAAACGGATCTTCGTTATCACCGCAATGATCTTTTCCAGGCTGTCGAGCTGCCCTATGGCAGGGGAAATTACAGCATGGTTTGCTTCCTGCCTGCACAGGATCATCAGCCGGACGACATCATAGCTGCCATGAACAATGAAAACTGGAATCAGTGGATGGCAAACCTGGATACAACAGGAATAGAATTGCACCTGCCGAAATTTAAGTTTGAATACAAGAAAAAACTGAATGAAATGTTGAAGCTGCTGGGTATGGAAGAAGCCTTCAATCCCGAAAAATCGGATTTCAGCGGCATCAACCCGGACAGAAAAGACCTCTACATTTCGGAAGTGCTCCACAAGACCTTTGTGGAAGTAGATGAAAAGGGTACCGAAGCGGCCGCGGTAACATCCGTGACGATGACCGTAACCAGCATCGGTGGCGGGGGAACCAGGGTGCTTCGTTTCGACCGGCCGTTTGTGTTCGCCATACGCGAAGTGACGACGAATACGATTGTTTTTATGGGAAAACTTGAGGAACCTTTACAATCAATCATGGGCAAATAGGTATTTTATTATGATTAAGTGGTCATTGGCGGTCATAGACTTGATGAAGATTTGATGGTTTGATGGTTTGACAGGAGTTTGACAGGAGTTTGACTGGAGTTAAGAGGCTAGATCGGTATTAGATTGAATCGTAGACAGGCAATCAATAGATCAACAAATTGGATTTTTGAAATTAGAAAAATGGAAAGCATTCATGTCATATTGGGAATCATGATTCTGCTGGCGGCAGGGTGTGAAGATCAATACAGGCTGGTATCCCTCAACAGACAGATTGAAGTGAAGTGGGGCCGGGAGTATGTTCTGGATTCCGGTCTGTCTTTTACCATCGAGGATGTGAATGATTCAAGATGTCCCAAAGGTGCCCGATGTTTTCGGACCGGAGAAGCGATGGTCCGGCTCAGGATAAAATCTTTCGATACGGAGCAGACTGACACAACCGAAATCATCAAACTGAACAGGCCGGGAACAAATGCCCGGACTTACAGGGAATACCGGTTTGAATTGATTGATGTGCTTCCGTATCCTGATATGGACAAGCAACATAAAAAATCAGATATTAAGGTTCTTTTGAAGATCTCTAATATTAAAGCATGAATCTGAATACCTTGTAAAATTTTTTGGTGTGAGAATTTGGTAGTTTAGTGCTTTGGTGGCAAAAAAAACGCCACGAAAACTCCAAAATACCAAAATCCACTAAATACAAAGCTAAATGAAAGATCCTCAGAAAAGAAATATAACAATAAAGCATACTTTCTTTAGAAAAAGCAGATAAATAAATTATTTTATTGTATATCTTTAACGTTTAATGAATAAACCTCATAACGTATAAAAACATTAAGCGATCGAAAAAAGGATATTAGACGGTTGCCGTAAAGGGAAGCGCAAGTATCAGAAGATGCTTTACGAGAAGTATTATGCCTATGGAATAGGGATGTGTTACCGCTATGCCTGTAACAGCGAAGAAGCCGTCGAAATACTGAACGACAGTTTTATGAAGGTCTTTGATAACATTGAAAAGTTTGATGAAAAGCAACCTTTCAGGCCATGGTTCAGAAAAATCATCATCAACAGGGCAATTGATTATTACAGGGCCAACATGAAGCATCACAATACAGAGTCGCTGGATGATGAAGAAGTGGAGATCCATGAAACGGCAACCGTTGATGAACTTGAGCTGAAAGATTTGATGGATCTGCTGAACGGGTTGCCGGAAAGGTACCGGCTTGTTTTCAACCTTTATGAAGTGGAAGGATACACCCACCAGGAGATATCGGAAAAACTGGGCATAAGTGAGAGCACATCAAGGGCGGATCTGAGCCGTGCAAAGAAAATATTGAGGAAGAAATACAGAGATTACTATCAGAAAAACTATGAACAGATCATTTGACAAAATACTGGTCAGACGTATAAGAGAAGTTTTTGACAACCATTATGAACCTGTGGATCAAGGTGCATGGAAGGACATGCAGAGGAGACTTGATGCAGGTCGCAATCTCAGGGTGGTTTACATAACAAGGGCTTCCAGGATTGCAGCGGTACTTCTGGTCCTTTTCCTGGTCTTCTGGCCTTTCAGCCAACAAATCAGAGATTATTTTGATAGCGGTGAAACCAGTATGATAGAAAATGGGCCATCATACACAGCTTCTCAAAAAAACAGGGAATCAAGCGGCGACCAAAGTAAAGGAATGGTCTTCGCTGAAGATTCCGCTGAACAGCAAGCCGATTCACAACCCCGGAAAAACTTAATGGCCCGGAAGGACCGCAATGATATGATCCAACATGAAACTAAAAATACAGAGGAAATTGCGAAAGAAACGAGAGGCATTACAAGGAAAAAAGAGGATCTGAAAAAAATAAGCCCTCTACAGCAGCGTATGACAGTCGATCAAAACCAGCAGCCGGCACTACTTGCCCATTCTGAATCCGAAGGGCAAAGCTCCACATGGGACAACATCTCACCCGATAAAAATATCACAGAAGGAAAGGAAAGAATCAACCTGGGGGTAGCACTTTCCACCTTGTACAATTATACATCAAAGGCCACTAAAAGCGATCTGAACTTCTCCGGTGGATTGATTTCAGAGATCGAACTTCTGCCCAACCTCAGCATGCATTCGGGAGTAATTGTCTCCCGCCAGTATTTCACAACTCAGGATAATCTACCAGCCGGAAGAGATAAAGCCGTTTACAGCCATCTTTCTGCCTCCGAAGGTTCTTATTCTTCTGCCAATTTGACTTCCACTTCCAACAGGGTGGAACTGGTTGGTCTGGATGTGCCGGTTAACCTGCGGTATCGCTACAGAGACATTTCTCTGACGGCAGGCATTTCCTCTGTTACCTATATACAGGAACAATACAGCCATCGGTATTCTGCCGAATATGTGAATTATATATATGATGAGTCCAATAACCTAATGGATACTGAGAAAGTCATACGATCCCAGTCGGTAAAGGAATCCTATAACCCCCTACACCAGGTTGATCTCGCCAACATCCTCAATCTTTCCCTGGGATATCACTTTACGTTCGACCGCTCCCAACTGGTTCTGGAACCTTACATGAAACATCCGCTGGGTGATCTCACCAGCCAGGATATACGCTTTGGCGCCCGCGGCATCCGGCTGAAATTCCAGTTCTGACCCTTCAGTGCTTTTGCATATTCCTTTTAACGGTTCGATCAAATTCGTTTACAACAGAATCCGGCAAAATTGCTCTATCTTTCCATTCTGCAGAACCATAAACTCCGGCTTCTTCCGAATCAAAAGGAACGAAACCTATCTTTTCGGATATTCCATCATTCAGTGTATAAGTTCCCTCGTTTGTATTAATCGTACCGGGATCGGCAATGATGCTGTTCTGGTCATGGCCCGTCCGTGCTTTCCATTCTTCAAATGACAACCCAACAAAATCAAAGGATTTCCTTTCATTGTACCAGTAGCAGTTGCTGTCCATCTTCACCTGTATCTCCTTCCACGGACCGGCCAGCATTTCACCTTCTCTTCCGACCACAATATTGTTCTCAAAAGTAAAGGAAAGGTGGTCTTCCACACGGGTAGCCTGAACCTGGTACATATCGGCAAAGGCAAATATGTTGTTGGTAATGTTGTTTTCACGACCGTAATGCTGGTGAAAGCCGCCGGTTTTTGTATGATACACCAGGTTGTTCTTCATGGTGATATCCGAAGATCCCTCGTCGGTATATAATCCCCAGCCACCGTAGGAATAGGCATGAATGTCATGCACCACATTGTTGTTGATCTGCGTACCTTCCGATTTACCAAGCGTATATACACCTGCCATATCGCTCAGCAGGGCCCAGCCAATGTGATGGATGCGGTTGTACTTTATATGGTTGTTTTTGGCGGGGCTGTGGGAATACCCCCAGACCCATCCGACAGAAACCCCTGAATAACGGAAGTTGCCAATATCATTGTGTAGAATCCTGTTGTTTCCGCTCTGTCCGATCCACATGCCTACACCACTGGGAAAATTATATCCGCCTCCCTGGATGATACAATTTTCTATCCGAATGTTCTCTGTGACATTTGATGAATCTTCGGGTATTTGCGTATCTCCGATTCTTACACCCCCTGCTCCCAGATCATGGACATAACAGCGCTTCATAACACAATCTTTGGTGCCTTTACGGAACCAGATTCCATGCTGCCCGGTATGGGCTATCTCACAATTTTCAAATACAATATTCTCTGCATGATCAATCTCCAAAGCTGCACCGATCGTATTGGCAGCCTGGGCGGGCTCAAAACCGGAACGCGGAAGGTTGTAATTGGAATGATGAAAACGGATGCCTTCAAAGGTTATGTTTTTCACTTTTTCCTCCGGAGTCCCTTTGATCACCAAAAGCTTGTCAGTAACCGGAATGTTGAAATTCAAATGTTGACCCTTTTCTTCTTCTTTGGGCATATAATAAAGTTTGGATTGTCCGTTGCTTTTCGAAGCATACCATTCGCCCGGCGCATCCAGGGCATCTTTAAAGTTTTCCAGGAAAAAGCGCGTACCTTCTTTCATGGGATTCCAGGGTTTCATGCCCGAACCTTTTGTCAGATAAACACCAGGTTGCTCCCCTTTCCCGGAAAGATATCTGATGGTATTGTCCCATTTAAAAAAGGCATGAAAACGCACATCCTGGAGCTCCTGGAAGGATAAATCCAATAGGTCTTCTGTAGCCCTCTCAGAAAAATGAAGCTGCTGCTCTGCTTTTTCCGGCACTCTGCCATCCCCCTTTTCAATCACTTCTTCCTCCACATTCTCAAACCGGAAAAATCCGCTGTCGGGAGTTCTGGCCCGCCTGGCCCGTTTCCCGTTGACATAGAGATCAAACAATTCTTTGGGACCGGAAAATGACAGGCTGCAGATCTCCGTTGTAGTTTCCAGCTTCATTGACTTCGCCCCGCTTATCACAGGGTCATCTCCCTGAACAGCTTGCCAGATGATCTCGATGTTTTTATTGCCACCAAAATCTTCATTGAAGGTCAGAGGCTTCTGAAGTGTATAGGTTCCATCATGCAACAACACCCTTAAAGTACCCTGCTTCATTTCAGAAAGCCGGTTCTTCAATTCTTCCTGAACTTTCCCCAGGGTCTTTAATGGTGCTTCCTCAGTACCAGCATTGGTATCATCTCCATCCGGGGAAACATGGATCTCGTTTTCCGTTCCACAGGAGATGAAAAATACGGTTAATACCAGCAAAATATAATTGCTTAGTCTTTTAAAGTGATAATCATTCATCGTAATAACATTTATGGTAGATATAAATTCTTGTACCAAAATAACAAAATTCTTTTATATCTTTATGGATTCAAGCCATTCTAAAATGTTTATTAATAATAAACACCCAAAAAAACCATGAAGTGCATATATCAAAATTCCCGGAATATGAAAAAACCTGTCTT
>CAYNPZ010000134.1:9157-10214 GCA_964399175.1 uncultured Bacteroidales bacterium
AAAAAACCATGAAGTGCATATATCAAAATTCCCGGAATATGAAAAAACCTGTCTTATATTTCATCTTATTTTTAGTCTTTTTAGGCCCCATTTTCGTTTACGGACAGCAACCGGAAGCAAGAAAGATATGGGAAAAAGCCCCGCACAATGCCTTCACCGATCTGATACGGTACAAATCTCATTTCTACTGCACATTTCGGGAAGGTGAAAGCCACGTTCCCCATGATACAACAGAAAATGGGACCATCCGGATCATTCGCTCTAAGGATGGAAACGAATGGAATTCCGTGGCCTCTTTAACAAGCGACAAATATGATCTTCGCGATCCGAAACTTTCCATAACTCCGGACAATAAGCTTATGGTGCTCATGGGAGGCTCGCATTACCGGAAAGGTAAAAATCTGGAGAAATTATCGCACGTTGCATTTTCCGGCAATGGTTCTGATTTTACCCAACCCAGACCGGTTGCCATAGAAGAATCCGTTCGCACGCAACACGACTGGATATGGAGAACCACATGGAGAAAAAACACAGGTTATGCTGTAGTCTACCAAACACGGCTACCGGACGATACCTGGCAAACGAGACTTCTGAAAACAAAAGATGGCCTTTCCTACCAACACGTGTGCGAACTCGATGTGGGCTCAAAACCAAATGAGGCTACCATCCGCTTCAACGGAGAACAGATGTTCGTATTGGTTCGTCGTGGCAATGGCGCCAACGGGATGCTGGGCAAAAGCCATCCGCCTTATCAGGATTGGACCTGGCATGAACTGGAATTTCGCCTGGGAGGCCCCAATTTCATTTTTCTGCCGGATGACAAGCTTTGTATTGGCAGTCGCCATTACAAAGATTCGGGAGCCCAAACAGCTCTTTTTGTGACAGACAGACAAGGTAACCTAAAGCAAACCATCGACCTGCCCAGCGGGGGAGATACAAGCTACCCCGGAATGTTGATCTTCAACAACAAACTTTGGGTATCCTATTACTCCAGTCATGAAGAAAAAACGGCCATCTACCTGGCCAAAATAAGAATGAACAATTTAGTGGAATAAAA
>CAYNPZ010000135.1:0-10144 GCA_964399175.1 uncultured Bacteroidales bacterium
GATGGGCGGTGGCTTTGGCGGATCTACAATCAACCTGATTAAAAATGATTTCCGAAATGAATTTGAAGATACACTTGCAGAGAAATACCATAAGAAATTTAATATTCAGTCTGATTTCTTCGAGGTAGAAACAGATGACGGTATAAAAAGTCATTAGTTAACTTAAAACATAAATTCATTATGGCACAACAATTTGCTACTATTGATTATATTGTGTTTGCCCTCTATGCAGTGCTTATTCTGGGGGTGGCCATTTACATGTCACGCGAAAAAAAGGGACATGTCAAAAATTCAAGTGACTATTTTCTGGCGAGTAAGGCACTGCCCTGGTGGGCAATTGGTACTTCCCTGATTGCTTCCAATATTTCGGCTGAACAGTTTATTGGAATGTCTGGCTCCGGTTATGCCATCGGGTTGGCCATAGCCAGCTACGAATGGATGTCGGCGGCTGCTTTGCTGATCATTGCCAAATATTTTATGCCCATTTTTCTGGAAAAGAAAATTTATACCATGCCTCAGTTCCTTGAGAGGCGGTATGACAACCGGGTAAGAACAGTTATGGCGGTGTTATGGTTGCTGGTATACGTTTTTGTCAATCTTACCTCCGTTTTATATCTGGGTTCACTTGCCCTGAATACCATCATGGGCGTTCCCTTGCTTTACGGAATCATAGGACTGGCGGTTTTCTCAGCACTTTATTCCATCTACGGAGGATTGAAATCAGTAGCATGGACCGATTTTATCCAGGTAGCCTTTCTTATAGGCGGCGGATTGGTAACTACCTATGTGGCTTTAGATGCTGTTGCTGACAAATACGAGGTCAGTGGGCCCATAGCCGGCCTGGTGGAAATATTCCGTGAATTCCCCCAAAAATTTGACATGATCATTGAAAAAGGCCAGATCATGGTACCCGACGGAGAAGGAGGAACCCGCGATGCTTTCCAGGATATTCCGGGTATTAGTGTTCTGGTTGGCGGCCTGTGGGTGGCTAATTTTGCCTACTGGGGCTTTAACCAATACATTATACAGAAAGGTCTGGGAGCGAAAAATATTAAAGAAGCACAAAGAGGGCTTGCATTTGCCGGATATCTGAAAATACTGGTTCCCCTCATCGTAGTAATACCAGGTATTGCAGCCTATGCTTTAACCAGCGGTGATTTAACACCCTCTGACAAGGCCTATCCCTACGTATTGCAACTGGTGCCAATCGGAGTGAGGGGTGTTGCCTTTGCCGCTCTTATTGCTGCTGTTGTTTCATCCCTGGCAGCCATGCTCAACGCTACCGCCAACATCTTTACAACGGATGTGTATAAACACTTCATCCATAAAGATGCCAGCGAAACCAGGCAAGTATTGGTTGGCCGAATCACCAGTTTTGTTGCTTTATTAATTGCGTTCTTTACAGCCCGGCCGTTACTGGGTCAGCTTGACCAGGCATTCCAGTATATACAGAATTTTACGGGTTACATAACTCCGGGCGTAGTGGTGATCTTCATAGGTGGCCTGCTTTACAAATGGGGTACAGCCAATGCCGCCCTGTGGTCAGCTATACTGACCATCCCTATCTCATGGGCATTTTCTGCTTTAACAGATATCCCATTTATGAACAGAATAGGATACGTATTCCTCATTCTGGCTGGAATCTACTTACTTATGAGCCATCTGGAGACCAAAAAAGAACCTCATCCAAAAGCCATCAAATTATATAAAGGGCTGTTCTATACAGGAAATGTGTTTAATGTGATGGCCATAGGCATCATAGCCATATTGGCTGTATTGTACATATTCCTTTGGTAATCTTTTAACAGAATGTAGCGGCTTTCCGGTTAAATAATCCAGAATACCGGATTCATATACGCCGGAAAGCACTACATCCCTGACTAACTTTATTAAAAAACATATTAAGTTTAGACTGATAAATTACTGTAACAATGTCCCAGTTTAGTTTAAAAGAACACAGTCACAGGCGGTATAACATCCTTACCGGAGAATGGATACAGGTATCACCCCACCGGACCAAACGCCCCTGGCAGGGTAAGCAGGAAGAAGAAGCGGGTGAATCCAGGCCGCAATACGATGAAAACTGCTACTTGTGCCCGGGAAATTCAAGGGCCGGGGGCAAACAAAATCCAAACTACACCAATACCTTCGTCTTTACCAACGATTTCTCCGCGCTTGAGCATGATATCCCGGAAGGAAAATATGAAGAGAATGATCTGTTAATAGGCCGAAGCGAAAAAGGTATGTGCCGGGTTGTTTGCTTTTCTCCGAGACATGACCTTACACTGGCGGAATTCAATGAAGAACAACTGCTCAACGTAATCGAACAGTGGAGGAAAGAATTTCAATGGCTTGGAGACGAAGACTACATCAACTATGTACAAATATTCGAAAATAAAGGCAGCATCATGGGATGCAGCAACCCGCATCCGCACGGACAGATCTGGGCACAGGAATCAATCCCGGTGGAACCGGCCAAAGAACTGGAAAAGCAGGCGAGCTATTACCAGAAAATCGGCAGAAGTCTCCTCTCCGACTATCTGGAGCTGGAGCTATCACTCCGTGAAAGGGTGGTTATCGAAAACAGGCATTTTGTTGTGTTGGTGCCATTCTGGGCCATATGGCCATTTGAAACCATGATCATCAGCAAAAGGGAGATTCAAAATATCCTGCAATTCTCCCAAGATGAAAAAAGAGGCTTTGCCGATGTGCTGAAAAGGTTGACCGTAAAATACGACAATCTCTTCAACACATCATTTCCCTATTCGGCAGGTATGCATCAAAGCCCTACGGATCATGAAAATCATCCGGAATGGCATTTTCACATGCACTTCTATCCCCCACTTCTTCGCAGTGCCACCATCAAGAAATTTATGGTGGGATACGAAATGCTGGCCAATCCCCAACGGGATTTTACACCGGAATATAGCGCACAAACGTTGGCAGAGCTGTCTGAAACCCACTATAAGAATAGATAATACCTAAATCCTAATTGTCTAAATCCTAAACATACTCCAATATCAAATATCTAATGAGTGAAACAGTTAAGCAGTCTTGATGATCTTGATTCAAGGCTGCTTATTTCATAGAAGATTTCCCTGTGGTTCAAGTATTATGGAAGGATTCTAAAATGATTGAAAAATCGGTAGTGGTATCTATTTGTTTTGCGAGATCCTGGGCCTGCTTTATCAGCCCACCATCTTTTTCAGGATCAAAGCCACATACCTGTTCCATTACGGCAGGCACGCCCTTTTGGAAGTACTGAATAAACTCCTCATCCTGGTGGAACATTTCTCCATGTTCATCCGTCTTTCGGAAATAGAATCCAAATACCAGTACCTCCAGGAGAGAATCTACCTGTTTATCCTGTTCTATACCTTTTTTAATGGGCTGAACCAAACGATCATCGGGTCCCAGCTTCCTGAAAAGATCCCGCCCTACGCGATAGACGGTATCTCTAAGTTCCCTGTTTTTGAATCGCCGGATTAAATCTTCAATATGTCCGGCTAAATCATTCCATGAGAATTCCCCGGGATATTTGGTCTGCAGTATTTTTGCAGACTGCTGCATTGTTTTTCTTACGTATTCTTCCAGCAGGGGTGTTTCCATTACCTCATAGATATAAGTAAAGGAAGGGTCATATAAATATCCTGAGTAGGCAGCGGCTGCATGACCCAGATTATGAATAAAGATTTTCCGGTCTACCCAGGCCTTCATATTATCCTTTGGTGCAAGACCTTCAACCTCCGGTATCGGATTTTTAAAGGTCTGTTTGTCCAGGATGAGCGTATTGTATGGCTCGGCAAAAACCTGCAGGGGATCGGCCTCAACATCTTCCTGGCGCATAATGGGAACCATTTTGCCAATACTGGTCTCAATCAAACCTAAGTAGTTATTGATGGGAAAATCGGAAGGCAAATATTTTTGTAATTCCCTGTTCACATATTCTGCCGCACTGTGCATATTTTCGGCCAAAATGATATCCAGAGGGTCCTTCGGATATTGTTTATAACGTGCCACCATCCCTTTTGCCAAAACCGGGATTACCTCGGATAAGGCTTTCTTTCCGACGGAGATGGATGCTATATCCGCTTCTTTTATGGTTTCGGTAATGCTATCCTGATCATTAAAATGAATTCCGCTGACATTGGGAATGTTAAGAACCCGGTTCTCCTCATTGCTTCTGATGATCACACTATAGTTGTGTCGCTTATTGAGCTCTTCAATGATCTTTTTATCAATATCAACAAAAGTTACCCGGTATCCGGAACGTGCAAAAAGCTGGGCAATAAAGGAACGCCCTATTCTACCAGCCCCAAACTGAATAAGCAGCTTTTGATCCATATAAGAAAATCATATTTTGATCGCATGTTCAAATACATTAAGCCATCCAGGACCTTTTTCTGTTAAATTTCGGGTCTTCCAGAACTTCGGTGAAGATATTGGCATCTTCTACAACCTGGAAATCAAACATACCTACACAGGCAAAGTCTGCTCCATTCTCAAAGGCATACCGGAAAGCATCTTTAGGAGGAATGGCTCCGGCGGCCAATATCTTATAGGCTATCCAGGGCTTATTGAGGCTTTCCATAAACCGGATGGTTTCATCAGGAGTTCTAGCCCAGTAATTGTCAATGGAATAGTTGTCAATAATCCATTTATCCTTATCCTGTTCAGGTTTCCATGACCAGTATTTTCTGCTGTGTATGGTTTTCATGTAAAAGTCTGCTCCTACGTTGTGCTCTTCAGCCCCTTTAATGGTAGCCAGTTCATGACCTGTAACACCTGCCGGTACTCCCTTACTCTTAATATAGTCCAGCGTTTTAGCCATCAGCTCAAATTTGCCTTCCCTGGCCCATTTATCGCCCACATTGCCCATAATCGTGGCACCAATGGCTCCATTATCAATGGCCATGTCTACATTTTCCTTGTAATTTTTCTCTTCAGGATAAACCGGGGCCAGCCACTTCATTGTACCGCCCTGTTTCCAGTATTGATTCAGCAGGTTGATCTCGGGAGGTGCGGTTCGGACGGCAGTGGTGTTAATCCCGGCTTGTTCACAGAGCCAGAAAGTATCCAATACCTTTTTATCCGTGAAATATTGTTTAAGCCAGTTCGAAACATAAATCAGATCACGGCTGTGGGCAAAGCCGCTGATCAGATTTCCTCCGCAAATCATCCGGCTGATTTCATGGCCTCCAAGGGTTCCCTTTGTCACCGGCTTTTTAAGTTTGGAAAGATCTACCGGATCGTTGACTTTCACTGTAGCGCCTGTAGTAGCATTGGCTGAATCAAACCTGCCGGCCAGGTTGGTTTCTTCAAAACTCTGCCAGCCATGATTTTTGGCAAACGCAAAGACAAAACCTCCAACAAAAGGCAGGGTAATGAGTCCCTTGATCAATTGACGCCGGTCCATGGTTTTCTTGTCAGGCTCATGATTGGCCTCCTTAGGAACCCTGACCGGTTTTGGCGAGAAACGTATGGTTTTACGCGGTATGAGCTGCCCCAATCCATAATACCAGGTTTTGGGCAAACTGGCTATTACCAGAAGGGCAACCACTTCAACAAGATTTTTATCCACAATGAGGTAGTGACCCTCAGTAGCATATCCGATATCTGTTGCCGTCCATGGAGGCTGAGCCAGGTAATACAGACCCACCAATACAGCACCTGCTATGGCAGCACGCCGGGTGAATATGCCCGTTAAAATCAAAAAACCAATGACGATCAATCCGGCGATATTGAGAAAATCTACCCAGGGAAGGACCTGGGAAGATTCGGTAACGGACTGAAAGAAACCGGATAAAAAGCCTTTTGAATTTTCCAGGTAGCCCGCGGAACTCCATGTTGGATCTATGATCTTTATGATTCCTTCATAAAACAGGTGCCATCCGATTACTATGTTTAAAAGGGTAATGAGGTACTTTACCCTTGTCGGTACTTGATGATCTTTCCTTTTCATAGGCCCGTATTCATTGATTATTTAAAATCCCGAAAATAATTTATTTTTGGCTGATTCCCTATTATTCAATGAAGTTTTATACCGACTGTCTATTATTCAAATTCAATCTAAAAAAAGATATCTATGGCTATCCTGCATTATTCTTACCGCAGCTTTAGCTGCAAACAAACTTCTAATAACTTCCGTATAACTTCAGTATGGGTTCCCTAATCCGGTCGGCTTTCACGGATAAATAAAATGATATGGCATCCGCGATCTCTTCCGGTTTGATCCACTGATCATGATCCGAATCCGGCATGGCCTCTCGATTGGCTGAAGTATCAATCAGATCCGGCGCTATTACAGTAGCCGAGGCTTCTGTACCCTGAAGCTCCTCATTCAGAATTTCTGCTAGCTTAACCAGCATATTCTTGGAAACCGAATAGGATGTGAGCGCTTTGCCACCCTTCTCAAGTCCGGGTTTTGATGAAATAAAAAAGATCCGGCCCTTTTTCCGTTGCTTGAATTGATCAACAAGATTCCTGGCAAAATAAAAAGCGGTTTTAAAATTCTGGTTGATCATTTTATCCAGATCGTTCTCTGTGGTTTTCTGAAGGGATTTCATCATAAATCCTCCCGCAGTGAGGACAGCTCCATATACCTCGTTCAAAGAAGCGAGATAATTTTCCACATCCCCTTCATTCAGAATATCCAGTTTGGTTAGGTTTAACTTTTCATTGTTTTCGAATGTTGCCTTGATATCATCCAGATTATCACGACCGGGGATAATGGTCCCATGTACTTCATAACCATCATTGAGCAGTTTCTGGCTAACGGCTGTTCCCAACCCGCCATTTGCTCCTGTTACAATAATTCTTTTTCCCATAGCTCTATATTTTGATTATAATTTTAAATATTGGTCAACACAATCAAGGAAAGAAAGTTAATAAATTACTGCAAATTAACTGAAAAAATTGGCCTTAAATAATTCAATCGATAAAGCAAATGAATAGCGTGCTTTAAACAGGATCGGGATATACATTTTGAATTATTCACAAATAATTATTACGCTATTGGACGAAATGACAGAAATTTCTATTTTTATTAAAAATTTTAAATCATGAAACACACGCTCATCTTTATCCTTCTTATTGCTTTCAGCTTGCCATTGAGCGCACAGCACAAGGAAACCATCACTTTAAACGGAACCTGGCAGTTTGAACAAACCGAAAAGGCATTTCCGCCCGAGCAATTCAGCCGTACCATACCCGTCCCGGGCTTGATTCACATGGCCGAACCAAAAATAGAGGAATACGAGAAATTCTTCAAACGTCCGGAGGAAACCAAACTGGAGACGACCCACTCCCTGTATGATATCGATTACACTCCAAAATACAGCTGGTACAAGAAAAATGTGGTCATCCCGGAATCCTGTGAGGGAAAGGAAGCGGTGCTCACCCTTCTGAAGAGCAAGTATGTAACACAAATAGTAGTCAATGGATACGATTTCGGCACTTCAATGGAATGCTACACGCCCATTGAAGCCAACGTCACCCGTGCCCTGAAATACGGGCAGGAAAATGAGATATTAATCCGGGTAGGCGACCGTACCTGGCTTCCCAGCCAGGCTGCCGGAAGCACCGACAAAGAAAAGGAGCATTATCTTCCGGGTATATGGGACGATGTTTTCCTCTCATTCTCCGGGAAAATCAGGGTAAACAGGTTACTCTTGCTGCCCGACCTGAAAGAAAAGAAAGTAACCGCCAAGGTGCGCCTCAGAAACTTCTACCCGGCACAGATCGGCTATGGTGACAAGATGGAAGATTCCATCAGTCTGAAGATCAATATTTTTGAAAAGGAATCCGGAGAGCAGGTCACTTCAAAAACCATCAAAGGCATTTCAAAGCGAGATAACCTGAGCGTTGTGAAAACGAGCATCAACATGCCGGGGGTAAATGCATGGACTCCCGAAAATCCTTTTCTTTACGAGGCAAAAGTAGAAGTTGTTAAGGATGATACGATAACCGACGCCTATTCCGACCACTTTGGAATGCGCGACTTTACCCGAAAAGGAAAATATTTTTACCTCAACGGCAAAAAGACCTTTCTCCGTGGGAGCAACATTACACTGCATCGCTTTTTTGAAGATCCGGACTGTGATTCACTGGTATGGGACAGGGAATGGGTGAAAAAGCTGCTCATTGAGCATCCCAAAAAAATGCACTGGAACGCCATGCGTATCTGCGTAGGAATTGTTCCGGACTTCTGGTATGACATTGCCGATGAGCATGGCATCATGTTTCAGAACGAATGGTTGTACTGGCAGGATCACGGCTGGGACCGGCAGATACGAAAAGAATATACCGACTGGGTGTGGAGCGACGGGAACCATCCCAGCATTGTCATCTGGGATGCAATCAACGAGAACTGGAATGACTTTATAGGCAACAAGCTTATCCCGGATCTAATGGAACTGGATCCAACCCGCATATGGGATGCAGGATACATGACTGCAGAACAGCTTAAGGAAGGACTCGACAAGATGGACGAACCCCATCCTTACGAAGGTCCCAGGCCATGGGTGGATATGGAAGATTTCAAAAAAGACCCCTATCCACTGGGAAACCTGAATTACCGCAACCAGACCAATATCGAAAGCATCGAATCCGGAGCAGCCCAACTGGTTAATGAGTACGGATGGATCTGGCTGTGGCGCAACGGCAAGCCTGCCAAACTCACCGTGGATGTATATGATTATTATCTCGGGAAAGATGCAACTCCCGAAGAAAGGCGAAAATTGCAGGCCTACTGGCTGCAGCTGGAAACGGAGTGGCTGCGTTCCATCCGCCAGCATGCCGGTGTGCTTTCTTTCTGCTACCTGACCAACAACTACGGGTTTACCGGCGACTGGTTCATCAATGATGTGGCCAACCTGAAACCAGGCCCGACCATGCATTGGTTTCAGCATGCATTTGCTCCCGCTGCCGTTTTCCTAAACCTTACAGATGAAAGGTACACCAAATTCAAATCTCCCCACAAACCCGGCAGCCTGTTAAACTTTAACCTGGCAGGCGTCAATGACAGGAGAAAACCTGTAAGGGGAACCACCCTTGTTAAGTTGTTAAACCACAATGGTGAAATCGTCCGAGAAAAGACACTTCATGTTGAACTACCTGTTGATATTCGAAAAGATATACCGGTTGCGATTAATCTGCCTGATCAATCCGGCGGATATTTGCTTGTAGCAGAATTTACACCTGAGAATCAGTCCAGCCCGATCATCAGCCGAAGGTATATTAAAGTCGGAGAAGCAGAAGAATACCGTTTTTACGAAATGAGAGTCTAGTCTAAAAAGGCGCTCGGCTATTTTTAGCCAATTGGGTGAAAATTATTTATTGAATTTTAGAGATCTATTAGAGCGCCTTATCAGCCAATATTTAGCTTTTTATACGGGACTCAAACAAAATAATCCAGGTGCAGTTGTTCCAAAAAATACTCCAAACAAGCAACTCTTCTTAACAGATTTCGTAATAAATAAAAATGATTCTAAAAAACTGCTTTGGCTTACTTTGCTTTTATGATCTGGCTTTTAGCGGATTTTTTGTAATTATGTCATTTGATTCTAAATAACACAAACATGTTTATATATCAAGCAAATATACATATACTCCATACACATAAACTCCGGCAAATAAGCAACCCGTCCTTTAAATGAACATCAACGAACTAAAAAATCATGTTTACTTCCAGTGGCTCGATTTTAATCATTGGGAAAAGAAAATCATCGACCTGAGAAAGGAAGTATTCCAGTCATGTCAAGGAATTGACGTGTTGAATACTGCCCCAAAAGACGAGGAAGGACTCCATTTGGGCGCATTTTATAATCAAAGGTTGGTTTCGGTCATCTCAGCATTTATTTATAAACCGGAAGAAGAGATCACCTCAATCTATGCCCTGCCTCCGTTTTCAAACTACATCTTCCAGCTATCCCGTCGTGCCGAGCTGGAGAAGGTAAGGGGAAGCCGGCTTGCTGAACTGATGGCAACCTCTCTGTGGAAATCTGTATATGAAACCCTGGAACCCGATTATTCCTTCATTACTCTGCTGGAAGACCATAAAGCCCTGGAAAAATATTATGGCCGCTTTGGGTATAAATATCACAATCAGATTATAGATGAGGACGGGGAAAAAGAATACATCTAC
>CAYNPZ010000136.1:0-5035 GCA_964399175.1 uncultured Bacteroidales bacterium
CAAGCCGCCAAAGCTTTAAGCTGATGATCTGGGAGGATAACAACGGAAAACCCGGACAGCTTATCTATCAGCAGGACGGCTTCAGACCCGCTTATGAGGACAGCGTGAATCAGTTTCATAATTACGTGTTGAAAGAGAAACCCTACCTGGATGCAGGATATTTTTTTATAGGCTACCAGAAATACACCACCGACATGCTAAACGTAGGCTTTGATGCCAACAACGTGAACAACGACAAAATGTTCTTCAATACTGCCGGTACCTGGATACCCTCACAGTTGGAGGGAACCCTGATGATCAGGCCTGTTTTAGGTGAACATATCGAATACATCCCTACTGCTGACGAAGAGGAGCCTGATGAAACCCAATATAACACCGCTGAATTTGACATCTATCCCAATCCTGCAAGAAACCGCCTCCATGTTGATCTCGGGGATAACAAATACCACAGATTTACTTATTCCATCTATAATGTTCAGGGCCAAACCGTGGTGAAGGAACGAAAGCTGAACCGAACCATTTACCTCGACGGCCTTCCCTCCGGCATTTACATGATAAAGCTGAGAAACCGGCAAACCCATACTACAACTGTCAAAAAGTTTTTGATTAGCCGATAGTACATATGCAGGATAATCAGGATCAAAATAATACCAACCAGGAGCTTTATGAACATTACCGGTTGGTTGCGGATAAAGGACAGAAACCGCTTAGGATCGATAAATTCCTGGTTAATAAGCTGGATGTGTCCCGCAACAAAATCCAGAATGCTGCCGATGCAGGCAGCGTTCTGGTGAATGATAAACCCGTGAAATCCAACTATAAGATCAAGCCGGGGGATGTGGTATCTATCGTTATGACTTATCCGCCGAGGGAGATCAAACTGATGCCTGAAAACATTCCGCTGGATATTGTTTATGAGGACGAGGATCTGGTTGTGGTTAACAAGGAGGCCGGTATGGTGGTGCATCCCGGTATTGGGCACTACAGTGGCACCCTGATCAATGCGCTTTTATATCATTTTAAGGACCTTCCACGCTTTAAGGAAGGGGAGGAGAGGCCCGGACTGGTCCATCGGATCGATAAAAACACTTCGGGTTTACTGGTGGTGGCCAAAAACGGGATTGCCCTGAACAAACTGGCCCGCCAGTTCTATGAAAAGACAACCCACAGGGAGTATGTGGCCCTGGTGTGGGGAAGCCTGAAAAAAAAGGAAGGCACCATCACTGGACATATCGGGAGGAACCTGAAAGACAGAAAAGTGATGCAGGTATTTCCGGCAGAGGACAGGGGTAAAGATGCCGTTACCCATTACCGGGTGATGGAAGATCTTTACTATGTATCTTTTGTAAAATGCTGGCTTGAGACGGGCCGTACCCACCAGATCCGGATACACTTTAAATACATCCATCATCCGTTGTTCAACGACGCCGAATACGGAGGGGATAAAATACTGAAGGGAACCCCCACTTCCAAATACAAGCAATTCATCAACAATTGCTTTGAGATTTTACCCCGGCAGGCACTTCATGCAAAAACCCTGGGATTCACCCATCCCTCCACCGGAAAATACATGCATTTTGATTCCGGTATACCTGACGACATGCAGCAGGTGCTCAATAAATGGAGAAATTATACAGCCAACCGAAATCCCGAAGGCTAAACTTTTTTTACCCGGGCGAAAATTTTACTTTTGAAAAAAATTAATACATAAATTGTATGAAGAAGAACATTGCCATTATGGCGGGAGGAGATTCCTCGGAATTTCCGGTTTCCATGAACAGTGCCAAAACCATCAGGGAGCACCTGAACGGTGAGCAATATAATGCATACCTGGTTATCGTAAGAGGGACCCGGTGGATGCTGGATCAGGAAGGAGACAAGGAGGTGCCCATCAATAAGGATGATTTCAGTTGCCAACTGGACGGGGAAAAGTTACAGTTCGACTGTGCCTTTGTTATCATTCACGGTACACCCGGAGAGAACGGCATCTTACAGGGTTATTTTGAAACTTTACGGATCCCTTATACAACCTGTGGTGTGCTTTCTTCTTCATTGACCTTCAATAAGGTCTTCAGTAAACATTATGTCCGGAACTTTGGGATCACCATATCTCGCTTTTATACCATTAAGCAGGGAGAACCATACTCCCCCGATCATGTGGTTTATTATACCGGCCTGCCGTGCTTTGTCAAGCCAAACCGTGGTGGTTCCAGCTTTGGCGTTACTAAGGTGTTTAAGAAGGGTGAGCTGGAAGAAGCAATCTACAAGGCTTTCGAAGAAGATTATGAAGTGCTGGTAGAAGAATTTCTGGAAGGCACGGAACTGACCTGCGGGTTGATCAAAACCGGTGAACAGGAACTGATCTTTCCACCCACAGAGATCGTCAGCAAGAACGAATTTTTTGACTACGAGGCCAAGTACACCGACGGCATGGCCGACGAGATTACACCAGCCAGGATATCCTCCGAACTTGAAGAGGAGGTGCAGCAATTGTCGTCCCGTATTTATGATCTGTTTGATTGCAGGGGCATTGTACGGATCGACTATATTTACGCCAAGGATAAGCTGCATTTCATGGAGGTGAATACCATTCCGGGTATGAGCGCTGCAAGTATTGTTCCCCAGCAGATCAGGGCCAACGGACAAACGCTGGAGGAAGTCTTCGGCCTGGCCATCGAGGATGCCATTGAGAACAACCAGAAGGAGGGACTGCGAAAAGAGGGAAGAGAAAAAGACGAATAACGAGAGTATTGAATACAAGTACCAAGTAAAGTACATAAACCTTGCATCCATCGTTGATTTGTTATAAAATCAATAGGATCAAATACATTTTTGAAATCAATTTCCTCAAATCTTTTGGATTTAAATTTTTTTTATTATATTAATAGGTTGTTAAACATATAAATTTATTAAAGATGAGTAGTTTTAGTTTCGGCAAGTTTTATAAAGATTCAAAGCAAACCCTTTTTCAACCCAAGGCGTACTTCACTGAAATGGAGATCAGTGGAGGCCTGGGTTATCCTATTCTTAAAGCTTTGAGTTATGGGGTTATAGCGGGAATCTTTATATTGATCTGGAGCCTGTTGGATATAATAGGTGTTACAGCAGGTAGTAACAGCGGCAATGATGCTGTAGTAGGTTTTTTCAGCACCATCATCGGAGCCGTCGTGGGTGTGTTTGTTGCAGGATTGATTATTATGGCCTTCTCTTACATTTGCAGTGGCAACAAAAATTATGAGGCCAACATGCGGGTAGCTGCTTCCATCATGGTGGTGTTACCTGTCAGTTCGATTCTGGGATTCTTCGGCGGGATCAGTTATGTGCTGGGTGCGGTGATCGCGCTGTTGGTTCATCTGTACGGTGTGTATATGCTTTATCATGCCCTTGTAAGTACACTGAAAGGAGATCAAAAGCCTGCCAAGGCAATTTCTTACATCTTGGGGGTATTGCTGGTTATTTTTGCCATTATCGGTTTGGTATAGCACACCCCGTGGGCGTTATAAGCAGAAGATAAAACAAAAAAACAGGAAATATCGACATTTCCTGTTTTTTTGTTTTAGTATTTTCGTGGAATGTTCTGTGATTACAGTGTGGCTTGGAAGGTAAGCTGTGTCTTTTTCGCTATTTTTCCCCGTAATCTTCTGTAATCCGGATTTTTCCCCAATCATGTGTCTTGTGGCTTTTATGAGCCTGCAAATACTCGTTTTGCAGTTGAGAGAAAACCATGGGAACGGTTGAAATTTCTTTGACCTTGCCTGCATTCACGCCGGTAAAGGCAAAGCCGTTGTTCATATTCCCGTTATAGGCTTCCAACAAGGCCTGGGCAATACAGTAAGAAGTAGTTTTTGGATCACATGATTTGATGCAGTGATGTCTGCACACGGACGGTTTTCGTTTCCCTTCTTTTGCCTCCCGGAGAAATTGGTTTGAAAGCGATCTTCCCGGCATGCCCACCGGGCTTTTTATAATCTCAATGTCCTCTTCTTCAGCATCCACAAAAGCATTTTTGAAGGCAACAGAGGCATCACACTCTTTGGTTGCCACAAAACGGGTTCCCAGTTGCACGGCGTCCGCACCCTGCCGGATAAAGTTATACATATCGGCCCCGGAATAAATACCCCCGGCAGCTATTACCAGTATCTTCCGGTCATACTGCTGCTCCATGTTTTGGGTAACTCCAAGTACATCCTCCACCAGATTTTCAAGGCGGTTGTTTTCATTATGGAGGGCTTCTGCTTTAAAGCCCAGGTGTCCGCCTGCGTTGGGGCCTTCCACAACGATAGCGTCTGGCAGATAATCATAATTTTGTTTCTATTTCTTGCAGATGATCGAAGCTGCCCGTGAGGAGGAAACAATGGGCACCAGCTTTGTTTTACTTTCCTTGTCCAGGTATCCCGGTAAATCAAGTGGTAGTCCTGCTCCCGAAAATATAATGTCGATGTCTTCCTCAAGGGAAGTACGCACCATATCACTGAAATTGGTTATCACCGACATGATATTGACACCAAGGATACCGTCTGTTCGATCACGTGCTTTCCTGATTTCATTGCGTATGGCTTCGATATTCCTTTTCCTGTATTGTTTGTGGGTATCATGACCTATCAAGCCGATGGCTACCGATGATATGACCCCAACACCTCCCATATTGGCTACTGCCGAAGCAAGTCCTGACAAAGAAATGCCAACACCCATTCCCCCCTGTATGATGGGGACGGGTATAGAAAGGTCTCCTATATTAAGGGATTCTAAATTCATAATATTTTTCATTGTTAATTGCTTCTGATTTTATATGGTAAAAAAGCAGAACCTCTGCTTTTGCACCTGTAGTTGTTTGTGATAAATCCGGAAGAGTCAATGGTTGCCAAAAATGCTAATATATTTCAGGCCATTATCATCTTCGGCTGCAAACAAAGTTTGCTGCAAAAAAGTTCAATTTTACAGGGAATTTTTATGCCCTTTGAGGTATCTGTCAACTATAATCTGCCTGAGATCACTCAGATGAAGATTTTCGTTAATGATCTGATCAATTTTTATT
>CAYNPZ010000136.1:5135-10100 GCA_964399175.1 uncultured Bacteroidales bacterium
AATTCATTCTGGTTTATAGTATTTACATATACCCTGCATCCCGGAGTTCATCCTTCATGGCTGGCCGGTTGCTGTATTTCTGCATCAATTCTCCTGCAAGCTTTTTCGTTTCTTCCTTTCCGCCGGGAATGGTGCCCATTTTATCGAGAAAAGCAGTGAGATTTCTGTATTCATTTCTTTTGGAGGCTCGCCGGGCCTCTTCCAGAATGGCTTCCCTAAAAAGGTACAATAAATCTTCCGGGTATTTTTCCCTTAGATAGGGCAGATATTCATTCAGTACATAGATATTTGGTGACTGTTTCATCCACATGATCAATCTGTTCCACATCCCTTCCTCGATGTATACCATGGGAAGCGGGGGATAACCGGAAAGTCCGAATTCCGGGGGACCTTCATCCTCTTTTTCCAGCTTTTTAATTACATTGTATTTTTCCTCGCTCCATTCCGCTGCAGAAAAAGTTTGTTTGTATATTTCATAGTATTCCATCGGATTAAAGTTGGTGTTCAAGAACAATTCAAAGGCCAGTTTTCTGGTATTATTGATGTCGTTTAGCCGCTGATAAAGGCCGATTAGTCTGTCTTTCCACTCTGTAACACCCCCTTCGATGCCTTGCTGCCTGGCAATTTGTATCCCTTGTTCAGTCAGATCTATGGCTTTTTGCAGGTTCCCTTTTTCAATCTCACTGTCCACTATTCTTTCCCTGAATTCAATTATATCAAGGTTGTCATTTATAATTCGGTCTGCTTTTTCCTGTTCACCTGTTCTCTCGTAGAGTTGGGTTTTAAGATACAGGTACATTTCTTTTTTATATTTAGAGAACCAATCTTGTTTTTCCGGAAGCGCTTTCAGTTGTTCGTCCAGTAATTGAAGCACTTTTCTGATATGTTCCTTCGTAGTGGCATGTCTGACCAGAAGTTCCTCCGGATACTCTTCGTAATAATCCGGGAAGTTTTTCTTAGCCAGGTCAATCAGCCAGTCAAAAATTTCTTTTTTTAGCTCTGACCGGGGGTTTGAATTAAGAATTCGCCCGATGATGTCTAATGCTGATTGAACGGGATTTCCAATTTCCTTCAGATCGTCATCAGATTCAATATATTCCATGCATTCCGGAGCAATGGCAGAAACAATAGCAAAGGCCTCCCCGGGATTTTTCTTTTCAAGATGTTCTTCCGCTTTGGCAAAAAGGTTTTCAATTCCGCTTATAACCTCGTCTGCATCATCAATATCAATAAAACCAAAGCTGTCAGTGGCATCTTCGAAAAGCTCGGAGACCATGCGAATGTAGTTCGACTGTGGATCCTCCGGGAGATAATCGGAAAAGCTGATGGAGAAATCGTTACGGAATGACTGGTCTCTGGAAGCATATTCCAGAATATATTCACGCAGTTCCTTTTCCGGTATCTGATAGATCAATTGTCTCATTTCTTCAGAGTAGGGCTCTTCTCCCTCCTCTTCATCGCCAAATATTATCTCCTCATCGATTTCATACAGTACAGCCACCACATGCTCGCACATTTGATTTTTATTACGGCAATTGCAGTGAACATAGATAATGTCATATTGATCTTTCAGGGTGATCTGCACCTCATATACCTGTTTGTCTTTTACAAGTGCAGACCATTTTCCTTCTTCACCCTTGGTGAGGTCAATCAACCAACCCTCATGATAATACGCCTGTGCCTTTACAAAGACAGGCTTAGAGATGTAATCTTCAAAATTTTTGATGTTCATAATTTTATATTTTTTTATTGGGTTTTAAACCGGGCCTTCGCTACCCGGCTCTTAGTGTGTGGCGAGGCCATTCAGCTTCCATAATACCATTTCAATTTCACTATGGTTCAATTGATCTTTTTTTGAGGCATGGAAGATTGTCTGGGATTTCACTTGCTTGCTCGTAGAAGGCCAACAGCGATAGCATGATATGTATCTGCGCACGGGGCCTCGTCAGAACGCTCGACAATAACCGGCTTTCCATGAATGTTAAGACATGATGAACAGGATTAACAAGACTGGGGTTTCAGTTCTTATTATACTGGAAGACCTGCTGTAAAAGTTGTTATGCCTGATCATCAGCAATCGTCTTATGCTTCTGCCCCTGGCACCCCGTCTGACCGATACCAGCCCAACCTGTAAAACCAGGCTAAATGCAGCAACTCCCGATTCATCTCCAAAGAGCGCTTCAGGCACTTCGGTCGGACGGGTGAAGTAATGGCAGCTTACCGGGTGGATTTGCATTCACTGATTCAAAAAATTTAAATGTATGCCACCAAAGCCCCAAAAACACTAAAAATCTACCTCCTTCGAAGCTTTTCCCCTCCCGCGCCCTTTGACTGTTCCGCAACGCCAGGTTTCACCAGGCCACCGGCCTGGTACCTTTAGCCAACTGAACAAACCGGCAAGGTTTCAACCGGACCGGAGACTTTCATCCTGCCCACGGCCGGACTGAAGCACCGATCTATAATAAGGATTATAATTTCAAATTCTGATCATCCTGGTAACTATTCCAAAATCTTAGCAATTCTATGGTATCTTTATCTGTTGTTTTATAGGATAGGGTGATTTGTTTCCGTAATACACATCTTCTGACTCCGGGAATATCAGTTTGTTGAAAATCCACATTTCCTTTCTCTAAAATGTTGAAAATCGCATATACTTCATCAATAAAATCTTGTGCTTCTTTTTCTGACCAGTGTTCTAACAGGAAATCAATTGTATTGTAAAAATCCTCTTTTGCAAGGTAGTTCCACCTGATTCTTCTCATTTTATATCCAGGTTGGGATATCTTTTCTTTGCCTCCCTAACGACTTCCTCATGAGAAAGTGTTTTCCCCTTTTTGCTGTATTCCAATGCTTCATCAATGGCTTTTTTTTCCAGTTTATTTAGTGAGTAAGGTTCAGATGAGTTTAGCAGAGATAAAATAGGGTAATAGCACTTTTTTAGCTCATCTTCAGTCAGGTTGTCAATTTTGCGGAATAATTCAAGTTTTATATCGGAAGTGTTCATTGTCTTTTATTTTGGAAAACAAACGTTGTATTTTGAAGTTTGTTTTTCAAAGATATTGAAAATACCTGAATGTTTCAAGAAAAACACATTTGGAACCATATTGATATTATTTTGCCGGCTGACTACTTAATTTAGCCTTGTCTGCATGATAAACATACTTTCTGCTACCAAAATACATTTGACCACCATTCCAGAAATGCTTGTGTTATAAAATGATTTTCTGATTGCTTCTCCACTGCTTCCAGATCACACAGGGGAAAAATATATTTTCTCCTTCCTTTTCTGATTTCCAGAAGTATGCCATAGGGATCAATATAATCATTGATGTTTTTAACCTTTACAATATCTTGCCTACGCAAATCAGATGCACCCTCCGCTTCCAAAACTTTTGCTTCAAAGGGGAATGACAGATTGTTTTTCAAGTATTCCAGCCATTTATCCAGTTGGATGTCCTTATGTTTTGATTTGACCCCTTTGAGAACCTGCTCCCGTATTTGATTTATCTTTTCAGTATTATCCATATCTATTGATTTTATATTTCATTATTAAAAACACGAAATTCCAATCAGTCATTGCCCAGCATCTTTTTTCACGCCCGCGCCCTTTAATTCTTCCGGTAAATAACCGGAACAGGCCTGAAGGGAGCCACCCGCCATCAGCTCTGAGGTTTGTCTATTAAAATACATCTAACGTACCCTTACTCTTCTGTTTTCAGAATTGATGGCGGGAGGATACACCCTCCAGAGCCTGTCCCGATTATTTCATCGGGAGGTTAGGAGCAGCGTGTGGGAAAACCTGCAGCTAATTCCACCATCCATCAAGAATCAACTGATGGCCGCAGCCCCTGGCACCCCGTCTGACCGATACCAGCCTAATCTGTAAAACCAGGCTAAATGCAACAACTCCCGAATTATCTCAAAATAGCGCTTCAGGCACTTCGGTCGGACGGGTTAACTAATGGCAGCTTACCGGGTGGATTTGCATAAACTGATAGAAAATTTTTCCGCAACAGTTTACCCCGCCAACGGTGAAGAATTTGCAGAATGGTCAAATATTTTGTTTGAGGAATTCGTTTTTGGAGAAAAGATTGCTGTTATATCAGATATTACATATAGAGAGCTCGAATTGGCTCCGGATTATGTGCATCAAAAATTAAACGATATTCCGGAGAAATATAGGAAAGAGATTTATACGGGCAGAGAAATTGAAGATTTAGCCAAAAATTACATAAAGGAAGGTGTTATAGTGGAAAGTTATTATGAGGATGCATTACATATAGCTCTTGCTACCATTACAGAAGTAACTGTTTTAGCAAGCTGGAATTTTAAGCATATTGTCAATCTTGAAAGAATTCGTAAGTACAATGGGGTAAATCTAAAAAATGGTTATTCGATACTTGAAATCAGGACCCCCAGAGAAATAATAAAACCCAAAGATTATGAGTAATAAAGATAAAAAATTTGATGCAGTCAGGATGATGCGGGATATTCGTAAGCGTTTGCATAAACAATATGAAAACAATCCGGAAAAAAGGGAAGAAGATCTTGAAAGAATAAGACGAAAATTCATGAAACAAACGAAAAAATCTACCGGTAATTAAAGCTTCCGCTAACTCGGGAGATATTATGCTATCATGCCTGTAGCCTCTCAACCTTTTTCTTTTCCCGTAACATATTAATTTTTCACCAAATCCAAAACATCGGATATCCGGCAGTGGCGTTATTCCAAAACGACAGAAAACTATACCGGGTGGATTTGCATAAACTGATTCAAATAATTTAAATGTATGCCACCAAAGCTCCAACCTGCCCGATTGCAGGCGGGAGCTCCAAAAAACACTAAAAACCTACATCCTTCGAAGCTTTTCCCCTCCCGCGCCCTTTAACTGTTCCGCAACGCCAGGTTTCACCAGGCCACCGGACCGGAGACCTTCAGGCGTCCCGCGTTTCGCGGGACCCTGA
>CAYNPZ010000137.1:0-10058 GCA_964399175.1 uncultured Bacteroidales bacterium
CGATCTATACAAGCAATATTGGAGTAATATGTTTTTCCAACTCCTTCAAAATGAAAGAGAGCTTAACGAAACCTTCTCTAAAATATATGGACTGGAAAATGAATTAAGATCAGATATCTCGTTGAAAGAAATTACAATTCTACAACAAGAAAGGGTGCATTCCCAATTTTTTCCAGAATTTTGGATGTATAAAAAATTGATTGAGGATATATTTGGATAATTCCCTAATATAAAATAATATAGAGGGCGAGTTAAACCAAAAGCCCTCTATATTATGAACTTAAAAAACATCAATTTAACTGATGTATTTTCAAAAATACAAAATATGAAAGAGAAATTCAATGAAGATTTGGATTTTAATGCACTTGAAAATTCCCTTACAGAATTATTGAATAAGGAGATTATAACCCCCATTCTGGCTGATATATTGAATGAGATGATGTATAATGAAACCTTTGAGCAGCTATGTAAACAACTGGCAGATAAGAAAAACATGCGTTACCATGGACATAAACTGGTTAATGTTAATTTATCCAATGGTCACAGTGCATTAGTTGCTTCTCCTTATTTTTATGAACGTGAAAATCCGCACAAGAGAGGCAGGAAAAAGACTAAACGGGGTAAAGGAAATAACCCGGATTGTCATATTGGGCTGTCCTTGCTAGGTTTTATCAGCTACTGTAGCGGTAATTTGGCCAGTGAAGTAGCTAAAACAGCCCTGCTGAGTCCCTCGTTAGATGCCTCTCGGCAATTATTAAAAGAGCGAAATATCGGGCTTAATGTCAAAACCATCCGAAGGATATGCAAGGATTTGGGAGATTATGGAATAAGCCAGCGCGGTCGTATATCTATAAGGGAGGAAGAAGAAATTGAAAACCATACGTTGGTTATAGGTATAGACGGGGGAAGGCTTAGGGAGCGTAAAATAAAACGAGGTAAAAAAAGAGAGGGACAAAAACGCCAGGGCTACCATAGTGAATGGAGAGAACCGAAATTATTTACCATCTATTTACTTAACTCCAGAGGCAAGAAAATAAAGGGATTTCCACCAATTCATGATGCTACCATGGGAGAGAAAGATGCGATTTTTCAGCTATTAAAAGAATATCTTGATCAATTGCCCCTTTCAAAGCTAAAAAGAATTGTATTTACCGGGGATGGGGCACCATGGATCTGGAGCCGTGTAGAAAAGTTAATCGGTGATAGACTGAAGATAGAGCCATCAATACCAGTATATCAGGTTATAGATCATACTCACGCGTTACAAGGGCTTGATGAAATTATAGAGTTGTTACCAGCCAGTATGGAGACCAGAGAGAAAGACAAAGTGATTAAACAGTGGAAAGAGTATCTGTGGCAGGGACAAATAGATGCTTTAGGCTCATCAATTGGGCTGGTATTGAAAGGATCTAATAAAACCAGGGGATTAAAGAAATGGCGCAACTATTTCAAATCCAATCAAAAGCGGATGCAATACAGTTTTTTTAAAAGTCAGGATATTCCTTGTGGCAGCGGAAGTGTAGAAAGTGCCATAAGGCGGGTAATAAACCTAAGGCTTAAATCACCGGGAAGCTTTTGGCTTAGGGATCGGGCAGAATGCTTTTTATTCCTGCGTTCTCAATTAATATCAGGAAGATGGAATATTTTTATGGACCATATAAATAATCGGATACGAAAATATCTTGATCAAGAAACTATAAAAATTGATGAAGAAAATTTTTACTGTAAATCAGCTGCTTAATCTGGAAAAAATTGGGAATGCACCCCATTATCAGTACATTATATAAATCCGAAACTTAAGTTAATAAAAACTAGAATTACAGATGTCTAAAACTTGATTAGATTTTTTTGTATATTATATAAAAGAGCTTTTTCACTGTCCAATTATATCGTAGAATCTTTTTTCCCTTATTTTGCATATTTGCTAAAGATTAAAATTAAAAACTAACGAAGTCTGCAGATAATAATTTATAGATCTCAAATTTAAATTTATCTATAATTCAGGCTAAATTTGTTTCTTATCAACTATAAGCATATTTTTTTATGCTCAAAAAGGTAATATGGTTATTCACAGCAATTATATTGATACCGTCATTACCATCTTTAGCTGATGACGAGCCTGATTATGAAGAAATAGCAGTTTTACTCAACGTGGACCGCGTAGGTAGTTTTAATATAAATGCCATTTATTCCTATAAAAATGAAAATTTATACCTGCCTGTCACAAAAATTTTTCAGATTTTGCAGATTAAAATGGAAGTGACTCCCAAATACGATACAATCAGTGGTTTTTATATAAAGGAAGACCGCCCCTATAGGATTGATTATCCCACTCGAAGGATTAAAATAGGGAAGAAGATTACCCAACTGGATGAGGACGATATGATTAAAACGAAAAAGGGGTTGTTTTTAAGGACCGCTATTTTTGGTAAAGCTTTTTCTTTGCATTGCGACTTTAATTTCCAGAATCTTTCGGTTGAACTAACCACAGATCTTCAGTTACCTGCCTTACAAGAATTGCGCAGAGAACAGATTCGTCAGAGGAGAACCAGAATAACCGGAGAAGTGGAGTCGGATACTACATTGAATCGTCGATATCATTGGTTTCGTGGGGGAATGGTTGACTATAGAGTTAATTCCCGGCAGGTTATGGGTGGTGAAACAGAAACAAGGGCTCTTCTTGACATGGGCGGGGAACTTTTAGGGGGAGAAACCAATGCCTATCTTGACTATTCAACCAAACACGGTTTTTTATCACGCAGACAGAATTTCAGTTGGCGTTGGGTAAACAACGATCTCAGTTTGGTACGACAGATACATGCGGGGAACATTAATAAAGGCGCCATAGCAAATATATATGCACCCGTATGGGGGGTTGCTGCTACCAATACCCCTACCACTTACCGGCGTTCCATGGGGGAGTATACCATAAGCGATTATACCGAACCCGAATGGATGGTTGAACTGTATGTAAACAATGTGCTTATCGATTATACTCAAGCTGATGCTTCCGGGTTTTACAGTTTCGAGGTTCCTTTGATGTATGGTACTTCGAATGTAGAACTACGATTTTTTGGTCCATACGGAGAAGAACGGTTCGAAAAAAAATTCATCAATATCCCGTACAATTTCTTACCCCCTGGAGAAATAGAATATAATATAAAGGGAGGCAGAGTGCAAGACGAAAACCAGTCATTGTTCTCCCGAACAGAGATGAATGTAGGAATAACAAAATTTATCACTTTGGGGGGCGGAATGGAATATTTATCTTCCCTTCAGAAACATAAGAAAATACCATTCCTTTCAACTTCGGCAAATCTGTTCCGGCATTTGATGATAGAGGGAGAATATGCTCATAATGTAAAAACCTCAGCATTGGTTAATTACCGTACTTCCTCAAACATGAGGCTGGAGCTTAACTATATCAATTACAAAAAAGGACAGCAAGCTATAAGGGCTAAACCCAAAGAGGAACGGATAGCCAAACTTATCATGCCATGGCGGTTTGATAACTTCAACATGTATTCCAGACTTTCCTTTCGGCAAAATGTATATGAGCTTCACAAATACAACAGAGCAGAAATGATGCTGAGCGGTAATATGGGGGCAATAAACACCAACCTCTCGACTTCTGCCAACTGGATCAGTGAGTTCAGCCCCAATATTCTCACCACCCTGGCATTGAGATACCGCTTCAGGAATGGGCTCCGGATATCTACACGTTCAAGGATCAATATGGGCCGCCAGGAGGTAACTTCATTAGAAGCCAGGTTGAACTGGCGTTTCTCCAACAAAGGCCACTTATCTTGCTCTTACAGGGAATATCCATCCAGGGGAACCCGGAGCTTTGATCTTGCTTTTCGGTATGAGCTTCCTTATGCCCAAAGCAATGTATCGGTCCGGTCAACCAGAGGTGAAATTTCCTCTACACAAGGAATTCGCGGTAGCCTGGCCTTAGGCAGTGGCAAGGGATATGTGCATGCAAGCAACCGGTCTGCAGTGAAAAAAGGAGGAATCACCCTGGTTCCTTTTTTGGATATCAATCAATCGGGTCAAAAAGACGAAAACGAACCGCTGGTTTCCTCCCTGGATGTATCTGTGAACGGAGACAGAACAATGACCAATCCCAAAGATTCGCTGATACGCATTGTGGGCCTCGAACCCTATACATCTTATCAACTTTCATTTGATGAATCCAGTCTTAAAAATATTGCCTGGCAGTTGCCTGTAGAAACCATGGAGGTACATGTTGATCCCAATCAGTTTAAAAAAATACAGGTTCCCGTGCAGGTAATGGGAGAAGCCAATGGTATGGTTTTGCGAAGCCATCAGGGCGAATTGAAAGGCTTTAACAGAATGACCGTGCAATTTTACACAAAAAAAGGCAGCCATGTAGCAAGTACAACTTCTGAATTCGATGGTTATTTCACATATCTTGGTTTACCACCTGGACAATACTATGCCAGGATTGATTCACAGCAATTGAACGATCTGAACCTAAACGTGGAGCCACAACAAATTGAGTTCAAACTAAACATTTCAAGTATGGGAGATATTGAGGACGGACTTGAGTTCGTACTTACACCGGAAGAAGCTGAGAAACCACGCAAAGAGGAAGAAGCTCCATCCGATTCTGTCCCCGATTCACTGGCGAATTATTTGTATTATCTGCAGCTGGGGGCTTTCCAATCTTTAGACCACCTCAATCAATTCCTCGGTCAGATCATTGATGATGTTCCTACGCCCATTGGTCTGTTTTACGAGGAAGGATTTTATAAGCTCAGATTGGGTTTTTTCATGGCAGAAAAAAAAGAAGCATTGCGATGGAGTAATTATTTCCAAGACAATGGATATGCTTCCTGGATAGGAAGAAACAAAACAGATATCCATGAGAAGCCAGATACTCTCTATTATCTACAAACCGGGGCATTCGACAATCAGCATAATGCATTACAAATGTTTCGGGAACTTTCCGGCAAATTTTCCCGCCGTGTGGGAATCTATATTGAGAATAACCTTTACAAAGTAAGGCTGGGGTACTTTAAGAGAAAATCCAAAGCCACTGAATATCAGAAAATCTTAAGAGAAGAAGGATTCAATCCATTCCTATATGTCCAATAGAAGTTCAGCCGGCTTACCCTTCCATAATTCCCCAATTTACAAGGATACTTCAAAAATATGAAGACCTCGCGCCTCCTTGAGGTGTAAGATTTCTCACTATATTGGGGACGTATATTGGTGGAAATCTATATTGAATTCACTCATTATCAGTAATAAAAATATATATGGTATGATGATTGTGCAAAGTAAATCGAACGGGAACCAAAAACAAGCAAAGGTCAATGCAAACCAAAGAATGCAGATTAAGGTACCTGCTTTTAACCGGTCTAATGGTCATTTATACCTCCCATATCCATGCCCAAGATAAGGCACAGGCGAAGGCAAGCGTTACCATTGTATCCAATATAGAGGTACAAAAGAAAGAAAATCTGAAATTTGGTGAGATTATAAGTCCCAAAGATAAAAAGACGACCTTCAGGCTTAAACCAGATGGTACTTTTGTTGGAAATGGCAGTTTGATAAACGGGGATTCCCACCATGCAGCTGTATTCAAAATAAGGGGTAAGGATAAAGCCTGTTACAATTTTTCTGTAGTGGAAAATACGGTGGAAATGAAGGGAGCCAAAAGCGGAAAAACCATGAAACTTCATCATTTTACTTTTGATAAAAGTTCAAAGTTAACCGCAGAAGATGGAGAAGATGCTAATGATATAGTAAGGTTCGGAGCAACCCTGGAGATTGATGCCGGTCAGAAACCGGATTCCTACTCGGCAACTTTCAACGTTGTTGCCAACTATGACTAAAGGCTAAATATCTATCCTTGCTTATTTTTTATCCCGTATTTATCCATCCGGCGGTCCAGGGCATTCCATTTGATATTCAGCAATTCAGCGGCCCGGGATTTATTGTAGTTGACCCTTTCCAAGGCCTGGATGATGGTTCGTTTTTCTATTTCTTCCAGATCAAAAATCTCCTCACTTTGTTTTTGGGAAATATCCTTTTGATTTTCACCGAAAATATGGGGTAAACAATCTTTTCTTAGCACATTATCTTCACATAAAATGACAGCCCTTTCCAGCAAATTTCTCAAATTCCTCACATTTCCCGGGAAATCATATGACATTAACAAATCCAAAGCCTCAGGAGGAATTTTTTTTATGTTTTTACCCAGCTTTTTGTTGAAAAACTTGACAAAATAGTCAGCAAGAAGTGGAATATCCTCTTTTCGTTCCCTAAGAGGTGGAACATGTATTATAAACCTGGCCAAGCGGTAAAAAAGGTCCTCGCGCAAAGATCCTTCCCTGAGAGATTCCTCAATGTCTTTATTGGTGGCTGAAATAAACCGTATATCCAAATCCTTTTCTTTCTGACTTCCCACAGGAGTATATTTTTTTTCTTCTATGGTTCTTAATAATTTCACCTGTATTTCCGGAGGAATTTCGCCTATTTCATCCAGAAACAAAGTGCCTTTATTGGCTATATCGAACCATCCTGTCTGGTTATCATCTGCGCCGGTGAAGGCCCCCTTTCTGTGACCAAAAAATTCACTTTCAAACAGATTCCTGTTTACTGCTGAAACATTAACTGCCGCAAAATATTGGTCACTTCGGGAGCTTAAGTTATGAATGCCACGAGCTACCAGCTCTTTGCCGGTACCGCTTTCTCCCGTTATCAGTACAGAGGTGTCAGGGGTTTGGGCTACTTTATGTATGGTTTCTTTTAGTTCCCTGATCTTCTCATCTTCGCCCAAAATACCTACCCCGGATTTGTCAACATCCCTGGTTTCTGATAGAAGGGCTATGTTTTTCTGCTTCCTTAATTCCTGCTCCATCTCGATAAACTTCCGCGTGCGTTCGAGAGAAAGTTTTAATTGAGAAGGATCAATAGGCTTGTTAAAAAAATCGATGGCACCCTTCCGCATGGCTTCTATTGCCTTATCCATATCCCCATAGCCACTGATCATAATAGTTTCAACATCGGGATACTGATCTTTCACTTCCCCAAGCAAATCCAAACCGGTCATCTCCGGTAACTGGATATCGCTGATTAAAAGATCAATATTTTCCTTTTCCAGAATATCAAAGGCTTCGGAAGGTGTTGAAGCCAGATAAACTGTAAAATCAGTCTCCAGATAAGATTCCAGAGAGAGTTGGATATTCATGTCGTCATCCAGTACCAAAACGGAGAGTTTGTTGTTCATCATATTCCGGCTTTAATATTTTCCTGTAAAATAAACTAAACGGTTTCTCCCTCCCTTTTATTGATTTAACAATAGGATTTTTTCAAATTCATCGTTCCACCGCGCCATCCTTTGCCTTTAGATTAGGAATTATACGCTTACTCTTCGTTTTTGAAAAAGACGGTCAGAAGGCCCTCATTGCATTGTATCTTGTTAACCATCAGGACATATATAACGTCCACCCTGTTGAAATTCAAAAAACTCTTCGCAAATGAAGAATGCTTCAATGCCACCTCCAAACGAACTCCTTATCAGCTAATGTTAAGTTTTTCAAGAAACTGAACCAAAACACAAACAACCTTTCCCTTCAACAAAATCTTCGTTTTCGAAGAATGTCTGCCGTACCATGGGACTTGGAATACCTGAGATTTTCGATATATTTTACTGGCTATAAGTTATTTATATATTTTGGCACAACAGTTGTACAAAATTATTAAACGTTATAAGTAAAATGTTTAATGTAAAATTAAAACGAAATAAAAAATGAAAAAGTTAGGAATTATTTTAGGAACAGGATTATTGATTTTAAGTTTGAGTGTTTCAAAGGTGCAGGCCCAAGGACAAGGAGGAGACCAAGCCAGCGCAGATGCCTCCGTAGAGATCATTGAAGGAATTTCCATTAGCAATAATGGTTCTTCCTTAGATTTTGGTGCGATTGTTAATAATACGACCGGTAGTATTCTAAAGGTTAAATTAAATCCCGATGACAATACAAGAGATGTTGTGGTGGGTAATGCTGTCCTAGCAGAAAATGGCTCTGCAGCCCAATTTACAGTATCAGGAGCCGACGATAAGAACTTTGTAGTCGATCTACCCAGTAGTGTTGATCTTGGTAGTGGAACGGTGGTTCCTACAATAACCGATTTTACAACTTCCTTAAGCAATGATAAAGGTACAATCCCAAGTGATGGTAGTGATAAAGTGTTTCAAGTTGGAGGCACTATTTCAATCGGTACTGCCCAATCTGAAGGGACTTATAGTGGAAGCTTCGATGTAACGGTGAATTATGAATAATTTACTCTTGGTATAACAGGTTATAAAAGATCTTAAGAAGAGACAAGCATATATGAACTTGTCTCTTTTTTATTTTCATCTCCGGATAATGAGTAAAGTGGATTTAGTCCTTAACAATTCAATGGTAAAATTTTAATTTTTTTATCTTTGGAGGAATCTCAACAAGCAACATTATTATTATGCTGACAAAGTTTTATTTCATTCTCTTTTTTAGTGTATTGTATTTTCCGGAGTTTATTTTGGGCCAGGGTCCGGGAGACCTGATGGTTTCTCCCAAGAGGGTGGTTTTTGAAGGCAATAAATTGCGGGAAGAGATCCGCCTGATTAACCGCGGATCGGATACAGCCGTATATGCCATCTCCCTCATCAACTATCGGATGACCCCCGAAGGGGATTTTGAACGGATTACGGAGCCTGACTCCGGACAATACTTCGCAAAGGATTATGTACGCTTTTTCCCCCGCAGGGTGCAGCTCCCACCCAATGAAGCACAGGTCATCCGAATGCAGGTGAGGCGTTCATCGGATATGGGAGGAAGGGAATATCGGTCTCATTTGTATTTCAGGGCAGAAAGCCAGGAGGATGAGCGGGCCAGGAAAACCCAGGAAGAGGATGAACCGGAGGGGATCTCGATCCAACTCCGGCCCATTTATGGGGTTACCATTCCTGTTATAGTGCGGATGGGTGATCTGGAGGTGAATACCACCATAGATGATATTTCACTGGATAAAGAGGCAAGCGGCGGCCCGACCCTTGATTTTGCCCTTTACCGCAACGGGGAGCGATCTGTCTATGGTGACATCAATGTCTTATATAAAACCGAAGGGGAAAATTCCGTAAAGGTAGGCGGTGTCACAGGGGTGGCCGTTTATACCCCCAACAGATTAAGACGTTTCAGTATGAGCCTATCCGAACGGGAAAATGTGAACTACGATACGGGCAATCTGATCATCGAGTTTGAGGAGCAGAAGGGTCCCGATAAGGGGATTTCTGCGAAAAAACAAATATCATTGGAGTAAAAAGTAAAAACAGTTAGGAATATCATAGAATGAAGGGCTTTATTAAATTTTTGGTTCTTTTTGTTGTCTGGAGCTTTTTGCTCTCATCTTTTTTTACCCTGAAATCTTTTTCACAATCTGATAAGGGCTCTGACAGGGCCTTTTCGGCGTCTGGGGATATTGAGGTAATCCAGGGGCTTCATTTTGGCAACTTTTATGTAGGCCAAGAAGGAGGGAAGATTGACCTCAGTCCGGACGGAGCCTGCACATCGGATGGTTCAGTCATACCGGCAGGAGGCACCTGTCAGGAGGCCGTTTTCAGAATTAGGGTACCCCCCCGAAAAGTAATTTACCTGGAAGCTGAAGGAGGAACCTTATACGGAGAAAATGGGGGAGAAATTGAGCTGACAATAGACCCGGAAAACCATATCAATACAGGTACACAGTTTGTCACCTCCCCGGGTGGCAAACCTGAAAAGATCCTCAGGGTGGGTGGAACCCTTAATCTGGATAATGCCCATGATAACCCACCGGGCAATTATAAAGCAGAGAATGGATTGACCCTAACCATAACTATCATACAGGAATGAATATAGATGGTGTACTATAATTATTGACATAAATTTAATATCTTTGCAGAAGTAGTAATCAAAAATATTCAATTATGATTGAAAAACACAACTATTTCTGTACTAATGCAAATTGCAAGATGTATGGCTTAAGAAACCAGGGCAATATTGTAAAAG
>CAYNPZ010000138.1:0-9938 GCA_964399175.1 uncultured Bacteroidales bacterium
GAACATTTTGTCGTTGTTCACGTTGTTGACATCAAAGCCAACGTTGAGCATTTCGGTAGTGTATTTCTGATAGCCTATAAAAAAATATCCTTCATCCAGATAAGGTTTCTCTTTCAACACGTAATTGTGAAACTGATTCACGCTGTCCTCATAAACGGGCCTGAAGCCGTCCTGCTGATAGATGAGCCTGCCCGGTTTTCCATTGTCATCCTCCCAGATCATCAGCTTAAAGCTTTGGCGGCTTGCGTCACTCAGTGTTTGATTGAAATACATCTGAATGGCCTGAAGGGTGTCGGGTGTATAGGTTCTGAAGCGAAAGGCTACCCGGGCGTTCTCACTTCCCCTGCCCGGAATGCCGTAGCCGTTTTCAGCGGTGCCGTCGTCGTATGCGTAGTAATTGTAAAACTTCTGAAAATAGCGCAGGGTGTCGTTCCACCGGTAAGGTGCTCTTTCGCTGGCCGTATCGGTCACCAGGTAGCTTTGTATTTCGAAGAGGGCGGAATCACGCCCTTCATAAGGAAAGATAAAATCAAGTGTTCGGGAATAAGTTTCCCTGGTATAAGGCGGAATATCATCCCCGATGCCGCCGGTAGGTTCTTTTATGGTATCATTCTTATTCATCTTATCAATGATCGCAAACTCCCGGATAACAGGCGATACCTCATCTCCCAGGTTGCGGTAGGTAATGGATATCCGGTTGCCCATCTCATAGACACTGGCATCGGGAAAATGCTCCCAGGGGACGGATTCATAATTGATCAGCAGCGATGACAGGGGTTTGACAAAGGCAATGTCGTTGATGGTGGTATCCCTGAAGTTCCGGTTTTTATCCAGCCGGATAAAGTCGAGATGCCAGTGATCAATGTTACCGGCCATACTGGGCACTTCACCGGGATCCGACAAACTGGCGTAGTTCTTAAACCGGAAGCGAAAGCCTTTTTTCAGGTGCTTTTCTTTTATTACCGGCACGATGGCGTTATAAAAATTCCTGTGACCGAGGGAATCGGTATAAATCTTATTTCTGGCGCCTGATAAATAATTCCGTTCATACAGCGTATCCTCCTCGCTGTAGGACACACTCCATATACTTTGCCAGCGCATAGAACCGGGAGCGTAATACTGCAGAACAAGTGAATCCTGAAATTCACCACCGGAGGTATCGCCTCTGCCTCCCGACTGGTAGTAGAAACTAAGATAAACGGAATCGGAAGGTTCAAGTTCAAGGTCTATGGGACGTGAGGTTAGTTTATCCGCCTCAAATCCCGAACTGTTGGCATTGGGATAAAGCCTCCCTTCTTCGTTGAGGGCATCCATAGTCACCACTCCTATAGAAGGGGGATTCACCGCGTATTGGTAATTCATATATGTGTAGTCATCCTCCCACAAGCCATCTGTCGGATAGCCCACTCCCCGTGCAAAATCTCCGATAAACGGTATGGAAAGCGTGTCCGGATAATGGTCATCGGTTTGTTTTGTTGTTTTTTGTAAACGTTTTGAAGAGGCAACACCCGTCAGGACTTCCTGTGAATGTACCCATGGGGGTAGAAAGAGCACAAAAAAAAAGAGCAAAATCGTTTTATTGCAGGGTATCGCCTTCATTCAGCTTCGATTTGATTTGTGTGGTATCGACTCCGGGAAGCTTCAGGGAATCCACAGTAATCCACAGATCAATATAAGTTCCGAGCTTGATCTGCTCATCATCCTCGTAAGGAGGATACTGCTGCCATACAAAAGCTTCGGAAGAATCTTCCTCACTGTTGATGGTGGTATCAAGCCGTATTGCTCCCACATTCATCGCATTTTGCAGGATCTTGTCTTCCGCCTTATCCCACGACAAACCAACAAGCTTTGGAATACCGGCTGTTTGATTGCTGCCTTTGCCCACTACGAGATCCACCTCAGTGCCTTTGGGGACTAGCTTGCCCGGCTTAACCTCTTCTCCATCCACTCTCTGTTTCAAAACATTATTGACGGCAATATCGGGGACATGGACCAGCTTTCCAACCTTTAACCCGGAATTATTTAATATGGCTTTGGCATGGCGGTGAGAAACGCCCACCACATTGGGCATCTTTACCATTTCTTTCGTAGTGGCATTCATGGTAAGGAATATGGTCCGGCCTTTCTTCACATGAAATTTTGGGGGAGGATTCTGCTTTACAACCGTTCCTTTGGGCCAATTGTCCTGATAGACTGAATCGGATACCTCCACTTCCAGATCGTATTCTCCGGCAACCTGCCTGACTTCCTTAAGGGCCATCTTTTTAAAGTTGGGTAAAGGGAAAGAATCTCCGTGCTGAGTATAGATGTTAAGAAACATGAAAGAAGAAGTGAATACAACGACAGCCAGCACTACAGCGATGATCAGGTGTTTCAGAAAATCTTTGGTCTTAATAAATTGCAGAAGATTCATTCGGTTAACAGTTTATTAAAAGTTCGAATTTCAAGCTGATTTACATGCCAAATTCATTTATTTTGATTGTCTCACCATGGAACCCGCATGTTAATCATGTTCTTGTTGTGTAGGTTCATGGATGCGGGTTTCATCCGAATATAAATTTGTATTTTATTGGTCGGTTGGAACCCTCATGATTTAATAAGTGTCTGTTGTGGATCTTAGTGCACAAGGATTCCACTGAGCCTTGTTTCTAAATTATCCAAATTAACGAGATAGCAAAGATAAAATTATGTTTATAAATAAAAAAGTAAAAGACAGTTGCCGCCTTTTACTTTTTCCGGGATTGATCGTATCGCTTATTTCTTCGGGATATCTTCGGAAACGGTCAATCGTTTTCTTCCCTTTGCCCTTCTGCGTGATAACACTTTTCTTCCGTTCCTGGTTTGCATTCGTTTCCTGAAACCGTGTTTGTTTTTTTTCTTCCTGTTTGATGGCTGAAATGTCCTTTTCATCACAACTGATTTTTAGAATTCTCCAAATGATATACGAGGGTGCAAAACTAATGTTTTTTTTATAGTTACAAAAATCAGGCAAAGATTTTAATCAAAGGGCAGATAAAGAATTTTTTTGGTCTGGAAGAAATCTTCCTCATAGATCCGGTTGAGGGCATAAATCCTGAGCCGGTCGCTGAACTTTTGTGTTTCAGATGTTATATCTCCTCCTTTAAGATAGAAGATTCCATTAGCCAGATCATTTTTATGGTCATTACCAATGTTATCCTTTACCCAGGCCACAAAACGGGGGAACTGTGTTACGGCACGGCTCACAACAAAATCATACTTCTCATGATATTGCTCGATACGGGTGTGGCAGGTGGAGATGTTATCCAGATCAAAATCCCGGGCAATGGCATCAATAACCTTTAGCTTCTTTCTTACGGAATCAACCAGCTCAAACCGGCAATCAGGAAAAAAAACAGCCAGGGGTATTCCGGGAAATCCACCTCCTGTACCTACATCCAGTATGGTAGTGCCTGGGGTAAAACGGATAACTTTGGATATTGCCAGAGAATGCAACACATGGTGCAGATAAAAATTCTGAAAATCCTTTCGGGAGATCACATTGATGCGTTTGTTCCAATAATGGTATGAATCATACAATCCCCGGAACACCCTCTTCTGATCATCAGTAAGATGAGGGAAATATTTCAGAAGAAGCTCCATTATTTTATATGGTGATCCTTATTCTTGAGGATGTTGTAAAGGAGTTCCCTGGCTCTGTAGAGTTGTGCTTTAACGGTCCCCAATGGCAGATTCAGCTCTTCGGCGATCTCCTCGTAGGAATATTCCTTAAAATAACGCAGTTTGATCAGGTTGCGGTATCGGGGTTTTAACTTATCCACCACGCTCCGCATCAGATCAACCTTCTGGTTTTTTATCATATCTTCTTCGGGGTCGGGACCTGTTGATTGCAAGGGTGGAGCCCCCATTTCGTCTTCCTCTTCGGCCTGATCAATGGATATCAAATTGGCCTTTTGTTTCCGGATAAAATCAATACAATTATTGGTAGCTATTTTAAATAACCACGTGCTGAAGGCGTATTTGGGGGTATATTGCTGAATGCTTTTGAAAGCTTTTCCAAAGGCCTCAATCGTAAGATCTTCCGCATCGTTCTTATTATTAACCATTTTTAAAAGCATGTAATAAATGGCATCACGATAACGATCCATCAGCTCCGCGTAAGCCTGCTCATCTCCATCAATGGCAAGCTGTACCAACTTGTAATCATACTTCGCCTTGCTTGATAAGTTCGGATTTACCTCCATTTAGTGTTGTTTGAATAAATCTTATTTGTTACAATACCTATAAAATTAATCAATGGAATGATTAAATCGTAAATTATCGAAAGTAATAAAAAATTTTTTTCACCCAAACGATTCATAAAATTTTTGAAAACAATTAATTGTACAATCGCCCTGAATACGAATATTCCAATGACATACACAAGGTATTCATTAAAGAATATCAAAGATAATACAAAGAAAGCATAAAAAATGATTCTGGAATAGATTTCTGTTAATAATCTCCATTTTGTCTTTCTCCTGTAGTAAGAAGCCGTGGACAGGTGCCTTCTTTTCTGCTTAAACCACTGACTGAAGCTTTGATGGGGTTCGGAAACCACTGAGGATGAGCGGCTGATTTGAACGCGTGTGTTATGCTTTCTAGCTGTTTTATTCACAAAAAGATCATCATCGCCGGAATTCAGATGATAATGCCCTGCGAACCCTTTGTTATCGTAGAAAAATTTCTTCCGATAGGCCATGTTTCTTCCAACTCCCATATAGGGAAACCCGGCAAGGGCATAGGTAAAGTACTGGAGGGCAATTGAAACGGTATCATAGCGAATTAGGGTGTTCAGCAGGCCAGGACGGATTTTATACCCCCCATATCCAAGAACAAGTGAACTGTTGGGCTCAAAATTCTTTGCCATAGAGCGAATCCACTGCTTACCGGCAGGGTAACAGTCGGCATCGGTAAAGAGTACCCACTCATACTTTGCTTTTTTTATACCCAGTGTGACGGCAAGCTTCTTTCCATGTGTGAACTTCTGATCCTCCTTTATCTCGGTAGTCTTCAAATGTTCATATTTTTGCTGCAACCTGGTGATCACCATATCCGAATCATCTGTAGAACCGTCGTTCACAACGATAACCTCGTATTCTGGATAATCCTGTTCCAAAACGGAAGGCAGGTTCTTTTCCAGATTGGCTTCCTCATTCCTGGCACAGATAACCACCGAAACGGGGGGAAGATCCGAATTGTCCGGTTTCTCCCGATAGAACCAGATCCTGGCATAAACGCCCAGGTAATAAACCATCTGAATAAGGAAAGCCAAACCATAAACCAGGAGAATAATAAAAAGCGGCTCTTGTTTAAGTAAATCAAATATTTGTACGTTCATCAGCATTTCAATTCGGACAACAAGTTTATGAATTTTTTTTCACCGCATCAACATCGATTGATAAGTACAGAATAAATAAACACGAATGATTATATTTGTTTGATAATTTTTGGCAGATGAAGTTTAATCTGATTAAAAAGGAAAACCACTTTGAGGCGAGGGCAGGCGAAATCATAACAGACCATGGAAAAGTCAACACTCCGGTCTTCATGCCCGTTGGTACGCTGGGGACGGTAAAAGGGGTAAATCCGGGAGAATTGAAGGAAACAGTTCAGTCTCCCATGTTATTGGCCAATACTTACCACCTTTTTTTACGCCCGGGCAATGAGGTTCTTGAAGCGGCCGGAGGAATACACAGCTTTATCAACTGGGACCGACCGGTTTTGTCGGATAGCGGAGGCTACCAGGTTTTTTCCCTATCACAAAACAGAAAACTAACTCAGGAGGGTGCTCATTTTCAGTCGCACATTGACGGCTCCAGACACCTGTTTACACCCGAAAACGTAGTAGATATCCAACGTTCAATTGGTGCTGACATCATCATGGCTTTTGACGAATGTACGCCATATCCCTGTGAATACAGGCCGGCCAAAGAATCCATGGAGCTAACCCACAACTGGCTTTCCAGGGGGATTGACAGGTACAACCAAACGACACCCTTATATGGTTATAATCAGTCTTTTTTCCCAATTGTCCAGGGGAGCGTTTATGAGGACCTTCGGAAAGAATCGGCCAGATACGTCGCCGATACAGGAATGGAGGGTTATGCCATCGGAGGCCTTTCGGTCGGGGAGCCGGTCAGTATGATGTATGAAATGGTGGAAGTGGTCAATGAAATCCTGCCTGAAGACCGTCCCCGATATCTTATGGGGGTAGGAACACCGGAAAATATACTTGAATCCATTGACCGGGGCATCGATATGTTCGACTGTGTCATACCAACGCGAAACGGCCGAAACGGAATGTTATTCACCAAGAACGGGATCATCAACATCAAAAACCTAAAATGGAGGAACGACTTCTCCCCGATTGAAGAAAACGGTGAATCGTATGTAGACCGGTATTTTTCAAAGGCATACCTCAGGCACCTAACCATAGCAAAAGAAATAACCGCAGCGCAAATTGCCACCCTGCACAATTTAAGCTTCTTCAAATGGTTAGTTAATAAAGCAAGAGAAGAAATTCTTTACGGTACGTTCCAGACCTGGAAAAAAGAGATGGTAGAGAAAATTGGTGTCAGACTATGAAAACGCGCCGCTTGAAAATACTGGATGTTTATATCATAAAAAAATTCCTTGGGACCTACTTTTTTGCCATAGCTTTAATTATTAGTATATCGATCGTTTTTGACCTTTCGGAGAAAATTGACAATTATATTGAAAATGAAGCGCCGGCAAGGGCGGTTTTCATTTTCTACCTGAATTTCATTCCCTATTTTGCCAACCTCTTAAGTTCCCTTTTCACCTTTATTGCGGTCATCTTTTTTACATCCAAGATGGCCTATAACTCGGAAATCATTGCCATACTGAGCAGCGGTGTGAGCTTTCGAAGGATTCTCGTTCCCTATTTCATTTCCGCTTTTCTCATAGCATCCATCTCCTTCGTGCTAATGGCCTATGTAATTCCCCATGCCAATGAAAGGCGGCTGAATTTTGAATACACCTATATGAAGGAATCGCCATACAAAGTTGAGCGGAACCTGCATATGCAGGTAGATACGGGGGTTTATATCTATATGCGGAATTACAGGCCCAATGTCAAAAAGGGACACAAATTTTCCATGGAGAAATTTGAGAACAACAAGTTAAAATCAAAACTAATGGCGGATAACATAAAGTGGGATACCACCAAAAACAAATGGGTGGTGCACAATTATTATATACGCGAAATTACCAGCAGCAGAAAGGATACCCTCATAAAAGGCAGTGAACTGGATACTACTCTGTCGGTCAAACCTGACGATCTGGGCCAATACACGGATATCGTTACCACTATGAATATGCCCGAGCTGAATGAATTCATTCAGAAAAAGCGAATACAGGGAGCAGAAAACATAGAACAATACCTTATAGAAAAGCACCGAAGATTTTCCTTTCCTTTCTCCACATTCATTTTAACGCTGATCGGGGTGTTTCTTTCCTCAAAAAAGTTAAAGGGAGGCATGGGGATGCAGATCGGTATCGGAATCACCCTTAGTTTTGCCTACATTCTGTTTATGCGGTTTGCCACCATGTTCGCTATTCGTGGTGGTATCGATCCTCTGGTTGCCGTATGGATACCCAACATCATTTTTTCACTGATCGCTCTGTCGCTTTACAGATTTGCTCCAAGATAGAAATTCTGAGTAGGTTGTCATACGATTGGAAAAACCCCGTTAGCTCATGACATTTATCCTGATTTTTAATTGTGCTAATTTCTATATTTACACTATTTTTGCTTTGTTTTTCCATTAACAAAACCAAAAAATATGTCACTTAAAAAGAAAATACTTGAATTACAGAAAAAGCGGGAACAGGTATTAAAAGGTGGGGGTGACAAAGCCATACAAAAACAGGTTGCCATGGGTAAAATGACGGCCCGTGAAAGGATTGTCACTTTACTGGATGAGAACTCTTTTCACGAGTATGACCTTTTTGTTGAGCATGAAGCCCGCGACTTCGATATGGACAAAAAGGTGCTGCATGGGGATGGCGTTATTATCGGGACAGGCACAATTTATGGAGCTCCGGTATGCGTATTTGCCCAGGATTTCACCGTGGCAGGCGGATCCCTGGGCCTGATGCATGCCCGGAAAATCGGTAAAATTATGGATCACGCCATGAAGATGCGGGTGCCCCTGATTGGCATCAACGATTCGGGAGGCGCCCGGATCCAGGAAGGGGTGAATTCCCTTGCCGGTTATGGAGAGATATTTTACAGAAACACATTGGCTTCGGGAGTCATTCCGCAAATTTCCGTAATACTCGGGCCCTGTGCCGGTGGCGCTGTCTATTCACCGGCGCTTACCGATTTTGTTTTTGTTGTGGACAAAATTTCCAAGATGTTCATTACCGGTCCGGGTGTGATCAAAACCGTACTTGGTGAAGAGATCTCCATGGAGGAGCTGGGCGGCGCCAAGGTGCACAGCGAGCAAACCGGCAATGCTCATTTTTATGCAGAAAGTGAAATGGAATGTTTCAATCAGATCAAGAAGCTCATATCCTATATCCCATGGAACAATTCCCAGAAAGCCAAAAAGATTGAACCTCAGGAACCACACAATGAGGAATATCCGATTACAGAGATAGTTCCCGGTAATCCCAAAGAACCTTACGATATTCGTGACGTAATCAAAGCGGTAAGCGACGGATCGGATTTTTTTGAGATTCAGCAAAGATGGGCCCAGAACGTGGTCATCGGATTTGGAAGGGTTAATGGAGAAACAGTTGGTTTTGTAGGAAATCAGCCACTTATTCTGGCCGGTGTGCTAGATGTGGATTCTTCCGATAAAGTGGCCAGGTTTATCCGGTATTGCAATGCCTTCAATATCCCGCTGATCACCTTCGTTGATCTGCCCGGCTACCTGCCTGGAATTGACCAGGAACATGCTGGGGTGATACGGCACGGAGCAAAAGTGCTTTATGCGTATAGTGAAGCCACAGTCCCGAAAATCACCTTTATATTGAGAAAAGCCTACGGTGGGGGATATATCGCTATGAACTCCAGGCATCTGAATGCCGATTTTGTATTTGCCTGGCCCAGTGCTGAAATTGCAGTAATGGGACCTGAAGGAGCAGCCAACATCATCTTCAAAAAAGAGATACAAAATGCAGAGGATCCCGAAAAAATGAGGAAACAAAAGGTAAAAGAATACAAGGAAAAATTTGCCAATCCTTATGTTGCAGCAGCCAAAGGATATGTGGATTCTGTAATTGAACCCCAGGAAACAAGAAAGATCCTTGTGCATTCTCTGGAAGTATCCCAAAACAAAGTGGACAAGCGTCCTTCCAAGAAACATGGTATTCCTCCATTCTAAAAAACCGAAGCTCATGTCACAAAACAACAACGAAGTAAACAAAAACCCCACTTCTGACAGAAATAACAACGGAAGACCCAAAAGACGATTCAACACCCTGGTTGTGGATGGCACGAGATACAGAACCTTACTAACTGAAAAGTATAAAAAAAGGAGGAAATATGAACCGGGTAATTGGGGAAAGATACACTCAGAATTCCCGGGAACTGTTGTTTCGGTAGATGTTTCCGAAGGAGATTATGTTAAAAAGGGAGACCGGCTTTACATCTATGAAGCAATGAAGATGAAAAACAGGGCTTATTCCCCGGTAGAAGGAAGGGTTGAAGAAGTGCGCATCAGAGAGAATAACATCATTCGCAAAGGGGACTTTCTCTTTCTTATCGAGTAAGCGTATCATAACTTTTAAACCTTTACAGCCTGCCTCCTTTTTAATTCGGATGATTCACAAGCAAACGGAGTGAAGCTTATGAATGTGCCTTAGCGTTAGAATTATTTGGGAATAATTCGGGTTAATTAGTGTTTGTCCATAAAGTCAAAGAGATTTGAAAGAGTCTCGTCTAGAAT
>CAYNPZ010000139.1:0-9916 GCA_964399175.1 uncultured Bacteroidales bacterium
TCTCCAGGAACGAATATGCTATTTGCTTTAAAACCCATTAGTCAAATCAAAGCCGTATGGAAAAAAGCAAGTTGGGATGGTGTCAACCACCGTCCAACTTAATTGCGACGGAGCGCAATTTAAAATACTCCCGCCGGTCGCATTTTTTCTTAAAACTTGCCTGCAATATTTAACCAGGAATTTAAAACTGGCATCTTAGATGACCGAACAATCATTGAAAATTTTTACTTCAAAATTTGGCTTTATTTTGGCCTTCATTGGAAAATAATTTGTCGCTCCCGGTTGTTGGTGGCTCCTCACTTCTGAGGACTTTATAACCGGCAAAAATCGGTAGTTATTGTATAATTGCATCAAATTGTTGCATAGTTATATTTTGATGTATAATTGTTGCATTTTATTTAAATATTTATTATAAGCAATCCCCCTGAAATTGAAGTTTTCCCACCCTGGTAATTTGTTACATCGTTGTTGCAGTTGTTGCAAGTCATTAATATTGCAGTTGCATATACCTGTATTTTCCTGTTGTTTTTAGAGTAAAGGCCGCCGTTTGCCGGGACAAAAAGCGGCCTTCTATGGAAAATGGGAACTTTTAAATTTTTAAACTGCCTTTGACAAATTCTTATTACTTTGTTCCTGCTTTGCGCTCTTTGTCTGCTTTTCGAGCTGTTCAGCTTCTTTTATTAAGCCCTCTGCCTGCCTCCGTAATCTTTCACTTTTCGGGGTAACGTACTTCTTAGAAATTTCCGTGCTAACCGCTGCCAACGGAACGCTCTTGTTTTGTGTCCGAACAAAAGGAACGTATTCGCACCCCTGAATTTCCTGAAGGGCTTTCAAATGATTGTTGGTCTCATCTTCAATCTGCGAGGCTTCTTTGTTTAACTTTTTGGCTTCAGTGCGCTTTTGCTGGGCCTTTGCCAATATCTTGTCCTTTTCTGCCTTCTGGATATAACCTTCAATTTTCTCCAAGCCCTTTAATTTTGCATCCCTTTCGTTTTGTTTATTGCGTAACGTGCGAAATTTATTGCCACTGTTAGAAGTCCCTTCGAGTGCATCTTGTAGCGAAGTTTCTCCAGTTTCATCCTGCAAGGCTTCTATTTCATCATCCAAACTGGATATTTTATCCTGAAGCTTTGCTTTTTCAGCCTGCAAGTCTTTTATGCGTTGCTCTGCTTCTTCCAGTGTATCGGGTTTTTTGATTAAATCATTTAGTTTCATTATGTTAAAATTTTATGGTTCAACTTCATTTGTTAAATTCACCGGCTTCCCTGAGTTCCTCCATGATCTCTTTCCGAAGCTCTTTCCGATTATTTTCGGTAAACCTGTCCCCCTGCGGTGGGATTTTTAGGTATGGAAGTTCCTTATTGTCGGATGATTCGCGGCCCCGGGCTGCTTCCTTAGCTTCCTCGTCGCTGTAACCCATCCGTTTGAATTCTTGGGTCAGCTCCTCCGATTCGGAGTCCATGTCAGCTTTTTCGGGCTTCGTGTTCCCTCTGCCCTGTGCCATAGATTCCGCCATTTCACGGGAATGGCCCATCCTTTCAAACTCGTCCGCTAAATTGTTGATTTCTTGTTGATAACTCTGATCTTCCCGCACTTCGGTTACTTTGAAGTCTGCCGAAATGTTAGGATATTTCCGCATTATGTAGCGTTCTACGTCCGATTTGCTGGCCGCCTCCGCCATTGCGAGGGTATGACCCTCTCCATCGTTGATTTTGAATTGTTTTGTTTCCATGATTATTATGTTTAACATCCTGTTTTTTAGTATAATTTAACTATATCTTTTCTTTTGTGGGGGCCATGATTCCATTCGACCAAGCTAACCTTCAATTGTTGATCCATCCACTTTGTAAAATCCATCAACAAGATGGGATGGAGCCACACACCCCCAGAATCTTTTTCAAAAAATTTCCCATCATCCAAATCCATATTACTCCCGGTCAGCTCACTTATTTTGATTTGTGCTTCCTTAGTTTTAAGAAAGTCCTTTGCTTGTCGGTTATCATTGTTTGCCCTGTTGCTTTGCTTAAGCAAATAGGTAACATTGATAAATCCATCATTCAAGCGTTGAACGAATTCGTAACCTTTTAATGTTTTTATAATTTTACAGTTCATAGTTCATTACATTAACTTGCTAGTCGTACTCCCACTATTATACTTAGATAAACGGAGATGCTTCAAAGGTTGTTCTCATATTGCAAAAAGTTAAATTTAGTTCCGTAAACAATCCATAAGACCCCGTTTAGATTCAAAGGGTATCCGATCAATTCAGGAACGTCCTCCACTACTCCGTTAAATCTCCGCAATCTTTGTTTAACGGTTTGGGTTGCAACAAGATTTAACTGTTTCATACGTTTCACTATATACCAAGCTTGAGATTTCGAGCAATTAAAAAGCTCTGAAATTTTTTTATAGCCTGCAACTGATGCCGGTTCACTGCGTTTTAAAGATGCTTCAGATCGTTTGTTCCGGTGTTTGTTGTGGGCTGTTTTTATTTGCTGCCTGGCAAATTGCGCTAAGATTTTCTCATATAGTTTTGTTTTAATTGTTTCAAGGGTATCATCACTATTTAGCCATAAAGTACACTTGTGTCGTACCATACGGCCGTTAAATTTCTCTTTCATGTCATATATTGACCGTAAAAACAAGTCCTGCCCGCTGTTAATTTTCGTTACCAGGCCTCTTTTTTTCAGTTGTCGAATCAAAACGGTAAGTTTATTGGTAGTTATCCCGAATCTGTCGGCAAGTTCTTTCTTCTTCCAGGATTGCGAATAGTAGTATATTATGCTATTTGCAAAGGTATGTTTCAAAAGGTGGTATAAAGATAAAGCCTGAAGCCAATGCCCATTAATGGCAGATTGGATAAGGATTTCATCAGTTTGCTGTTTTCGATTATTTTGTTTACTTTTGCTCATGATTTCGTGTTCTGAAATTTTCCATTTCTAACGGCCTCGCATTAACGCAAATATGCGGGGCTTTTTTATTGGTTTTCCTGCCATTGTTTCTGGGCTTTTTTCTCCCAATATTGCTCGTTCATCTGTTTGATTTTTTCTTTGTTTCGGCGGCGCCATTCACGCATGTACCTCGCCCTTTCCTTTTTTGCAGCTTCTGACAATGACATAATAATTATTTTTATATTATAATTCGATGTAAATATAAAGGAAAAATTACGGTTTACTAAATATTGTTAAGTGATTGTCAAACAGTTTAATAGAGTTTAATTTAATATTTTTTTTTATATTTATTAGATTTAACCCAATATTTTATTATAAAATTAATACATAAAATTATTAAAAAGTTATCAACAAATAATTTAATATGGTCTAAGTGGATGTTGTAAAATTTGACTTCTGTAATTAAGTTATGGGAGTATGTTCTTTTTCCTTAGCCTGGATATTATCTTTTCAACGGCGTTTTTAGTGAATGGTTTTCCTAATGTGTTCAAATATCCGTGTTCATTCAAGTAAGTTGCAATTTCACGATGGATTTTACCTTGCCGGTGCATATCAATTATGATGGATTTATGGTCTTTTTTTTGCTCCTGGGGTTCCGGATGGGATTCTGTTATTTCGTTAGATTCTGTAAAGGATTCTGGGAGCTGCAAACGGTTCTGTAAATTTTGGAGAATGATGTTATTTTCCCGGATCCGTTCTGTGAGTTCGTTAATTTGCCGGTTCTTTTGCTCCAGTTCGGACTTTAAAAAGGATATAGTTTCGTTTTTTGCTTCCAGGATTCCGGGTTCTTTATCCTGGTTATCCTGGTTAACCACTTCGCCATTTTGGTTAACCATTGGATAAAATTGGTTAACCAGCTCCTTTGATATAAGGTACTGGCCACCCTCTTTTTTTACGTGCTTCGTGTTCTGGTATTTCCTTGCCAGCCGGGTTATTGTGGTCAATCCTTTGCCGGTTAAACTGGCGGCTTCTTTTAAGCTAATCATTTGGTTAGGCATGGTTAGTCATGGTTAACCGGTGGCAATTTCTTTTCAATTTGAGGATATATCTCAACCAGTTCATTTAGCATTTTTTCGTCATCTTTATCCAAAATATCAGAAGAATAAAGCAACTCTTCATTTTTGTCATTAACCCGGGTTACTTCAACCGAAAATTTTGCGTCATCAGGTATTTCAACATCGTACCAATCACTCATCATACTGGGAGAAAGATTCCACTTTTTCGTTTCTCCCGGCTCTAAACCACCGGATATTGTATGATTAAAAGTTTCTTCATGATAAGGAACTGAACGTTCCGGGCTTTTTAAAATACCATTGAAATAAATCCTGGAAATAGGCTTTTCAGAATTATTTTTCACTTTTAGTTGAATAATATTTTCTTCTCTTCCTAAATGATCTTCCCTGGAGTATATGTCAGCTTCTAAAATCTTGAATTGTTTTAGTTTTTCTTTATGCATTTCAGCTTTGTTCTTTTTTTCATATAAGCTATCCACTTCTTTTTTGGCTATTTTTCGACCCTTAGTAATAACTTCTTCAGATGTCATTCCGTCCAGATTTTTGAGATATGGATAACTCATTGGATTTACTTCAATTTCACCAGGGATGCCTCCAAAATCCAGGTTATCCCATAAAATAAGCCCAATTGACTGGACAAACTGATCTTTCTTTTTTCCTTCAAGGTCTGACTTAATTTCATCTATTGATGTTTTTAGTTTCTCCTGAGAAGAACCGTCAATTTTCTTGGTGCATGAATACATTATTGAGGCCAATAATAAAATTGATAAGATGTAAATAATTTTTTTCATGATTTTTCCTCTTTGTGGTTTAACAATAAAAATTTGTATATTTATGAGTAATCCTTCATCCCAGTCTTGTGGTTATTCAAAAGGTTATTTCCTCCAAAAATCCCGGTAAATTTTTTATTCTGGCTTTAACAAGTGCCTTGTCATCTTCCCGCCGGATTACTTCCAAAACTTCAATTTGGTTGTAATAAGTTTGTAGGTTAACCAGTTCCGTTCGGTCAATCCAAAAGTTTACTATTTGCGTTTGTTCGGTTTGTGGTTCCATAGTTATCATTTTTCAGTTTGATAGATTCCCAAACTTTTCAGTAAATGGCCAGCGGGGTTGCTTATGCTGGCTTTATTTTCCCTATAATGTTTCAGCCAGGGCCAAAACTCCACTTGTTTTTTGTGAATAATCGTATCTTGTAAATCCTTTCTATGGATTCCAAGTTCTTCCAGGTATCGTTTACATTTGGCCTGCTTATCGGTCAAATTTTGCGGCTCTGTGGTTTGCTGTGGCTTTTTGTGATGAATTTTGAAGGTAAGATGGGTATATTTGCGGCCTGTTTTATAAAGTTCGTATGTGAACGTTATATCGGTTTTCTTTTTAAGTTCGGTTTGGGCTGGGTTCAAAACGTAACTTCTAAAGGCACTTATCATTTTATATTTGTCCTCAATACTTAATAGATGTTTCAAATATTCTATTTCTACATTGTTCCAAATACCGGTATCCTTCCATTTGGACAACAATTCATATAAACGCTGTGAATAGATGCTGGTTAACGATAATGCGGCCTGGAGCTGGTAAGATGTGAACCCCTTTTTTAGTTCTATGAAGTAAGGAACCGCTGTGCTATACATTGTAATAAATAAAATTCCATCACTGGTTAATTTAACCTCAGGAAATGGAACTATATTCCAAAAAACATATTTATCCCTATCCTGCGGGATTCCCATTTTTTTATTTTGTAATCTATCACATTCAGCCCGGATCCGCTTATAATTGGTTTCTCCAAGTTCTTTTACCGGGATGGTAAATTCTTTGTTCTGAAACAAGTTCTGGTTTACATCAATACCTGTATCCAGCCGGTTAATGATAAGATAAACAATACGCTTCTCAATAACGCTGAATTGTTGGCGGGATAACGTTATTTTATTTGGTTGCCGGTTGTACTTCTTTGCCTTTTTCATAGGACAATATTTTGGACAAATATAATAGAAAAATTCAAATTTTTATTATTTCGTATGCAATTTCTATTATTTCGTATGCAATTTCTATTACTTTGCCAATGCAATTTCTATTATTTCGTATGCAATTTCTATTACTTTGCTTTCAAAACCTCCTTTAATTGCGGCTCCTGTAATCTCACAATTCTTTACAATTATTTTGATACAATTTTCACAATGCACCCACCCGCAAATTGATGTTTAAAGAAAAATGCACAAAACTTTTAAAACTGGCAGAAACCGGAGAAAAAAGCACAAACAATCAAATCAAAAGGGAAGGAAATTGTTTAATTGAAAAGAAAAAGTTCCGCTAAAAAGAAATGGGAGTTTTTTAATGTTTAATTGCAAACCATAAATGTTTAGCGGTCTGGCCGTAAAACAGACGGCCATTTTTGTATAGTCTATTTAACGCTATTTTTACATCTGATACCTTATAACCCTTCTTTTCAGCCACCTCATAGATTTCAAAATCAAGTGCATTGTATAATTCCATAGAGGCTTTCTGTTTCTGGTCAGTTATCTGGGATATGATTTGCTCAATATCTTTTACAAAATCCTCAGATAATGCGTTTTCTTCTTCTTTACTCATTTTGATTAGTCAAGTGATTATTTTTCGGTTTGATAAATTCCCAAGGTTTTCAGTAAATGGCCAGCGGGGTTGCTTATTTTTTAACTCTTACTGTCTGTACTGTAATACTGACAGAACCTGTAAAAGCTGAAATAATATAATCTAAAAATGTCCGCTGAGTAATAATCGTATAATTTTCAGCGCCTCCAGCCATTTGTTTTGAACTCACTTCATTGATTGGAACAGCACCCCAAAGGGCATACCATTGTTTTTCCTCAACTGTCATAGCTTTATTCATTTGTTTTTCCTCGACTCTCTTAGCTTTATTCATTTGTTTTTCCTCAACTCTCTTAGCTTTATTCATTTCATCCTCATACAATGGATCATCCCAGGAATCATACGATGGATCTTCATCTTCTTTTTGGGGAACTTCCTTTTCTATAGTATTTTTCTGAGCTCCTTTTCCCACAGTATGTTCAAGAGTGTAACATGAAGAGAGTGCAAAAACCAAGATTCCAATTAAAAGTAATAATTTGATTTTTTTCATAATTTTGAAATTTAAAGATTTAACAATGTTATTTATTATTTTCAATCATTTGATCGATTTCTTTTTTCTTAATCAAATATGGTTGCCCGAATGTAGAAGCTTTTAACTGGCCTCGTTTGATGTAATTACGGACTGTCATGTAAGATTTTCCCAAATATTCGGCTGTTTCTTTGATTGTATAGTATGTTTCACTGTTAAATTTTTTCATTGCTCTGTATTTTAGTTTAACATATTGTCGATTAACGCTTCTGCCGGGTTATTGAGCCGTTGTTCTTCCTTAATAGATTCCGTATAAATTTGTGTGGTTGCCGGATTGCTATGCCTCAATGTAGTTTGTGCGCTGTAAAGGGAGCCACCAGCTTTTAAAATGTTTACGGCCGTGGTATGCCTTAAGCTGTGGGCTGTAAATTCTTTCCCATCCAGTCCAATGGCCTTCAATCCTTTTTTAACGATTGTGCTAATTGTCTTTGTTGTGAGCCGTTTACCCTTGCTGTTATTGGACTGAGAAATAAATAAAGGTGCATCTTTTGTCGTGTTCCGGGCCTCCAGGTATTCCCTTATCGGTACATACGCTTTTTCAGTCAGCACCACAAAATTATCCTTTTCATTATGGCCCTTACCATGGATCATTAAAATCCGTTGGTTAGACTTGAAAGTAATATCTGAAATATTTAGCCTGCTTATCTCAATTGTTCTCAGTCCGGTTCTTAGCATAAGATTAACAAGTGCATAATCTCTTTTAGATCGATAATGATTGAGTAGCTTCATACATGAATCAATGGTTAAATGTTGTTTCTTAAATTTTTGTTCCCGCCGGGGTGTTTTGATACCTTTGGCCACATTCGGGTAAATCTTTTCCATTTCGGTCCACTCAAAAAACTTGCGTACGATGGTCAGGTAGGATCCTACTGTGAGGCTGGTTAATCCTTTCTCAAATAAGTCTGCTTTATAATTCAAAATGTCGGCTCGTTTGATCTCATCCAGGTTAATACCGTTCTTATCAATCCAAGTGAAAAATTGCCGGATTGTCCGCTGATACAATTGCCGAGAGTTTTTCCGAACATCCTGGGAGTTCAAAAAATCTGTTATTACTTCATTCAAAGAACGTTGCTGGTTCTTTATTGCCGGTGTCGATGTGGTTAATGGTTCCATAGCTTCTTCTTATTTAATTCAAATATATAAAAATTTTATAAGAAAACAAAATCTTTTACAAATTTTTATAAAAATTCTACTTCTGTAATGCAAAGTTTATGGAAGTAAAAAACCAGGATAGTTATTAATCTGACTTTAATTTTTAGTCACATTTAAAAACTTGCCTGGCATATTTAACCAGGGATAAAAAATTGGATGGGTAGGCGACCGAACAATCATTGAAGATTTTGCCTTCAAAAAAGATAACGTAAACATTTTGGGGACACTGATTAATAGTCAGTATGCAAAATAATCATAAAGACATCTTTTGCTAAAGTTAAACCTATCCCGGACCCATTTAATCGCCACACACGTCTTACTTGTGACTTGCCTGATTTTATTGATGTTGAGAGACTACTGTACTCAGTAAAATCATCAACATATTCTGCAATCAACTCATCTTTTTTATCAGGATTATTAAAATTTAATCCATTGATAGTAAGGAGTTCCTTCACTTTTGTTATGCAATTCTTTAATCCAACAGGTGTCGGATCAAAAACAAATAAATAAACATTTTTTTGTAAATCATATAATAATTCTCCATATCTATAATCAGAACCTTTAGTAACAAACTTTGTTTTATTAAAATCGATTCCTTTTATTTCCGTTTCAGGATTATAAACAAGTTTTTTCTTCATATTATCAGTCAATTCTAACATGGTGTGACGTACCCACCCTTCTTTATTCTTATACTTAACTTTAAAATAAGTATTTTCATAATCTAACACTGTAACTTCTTGATGTTGAGGGATCGTTGTAATTTCTTCACTGTCACTGTGAGATTCTGCTCTTAAGACTGCTGGTAAACCTTTAACTTTAGTTGATTTTTGTGCATTAACTGAAGCTATTCCTATTAAAGCAAATATTAAATAAAGTATTAATTTTTTCATAGGGATTAAAATTTATGTAGCAAAGTTCATATGATTTTTACTGTAAGAAAATTTAATTTATTGTTATATATTCCAAATTTAAAAATTAGGTTTATTAAAATCTAAAACAAAATTCTGTACTCTAAATTCTTTTAGTCCATAAGACTTAAATTCCCCTGCTCCATATGCAGCATCATTGGTGTCCATACCCGGTAAATATATAAAAACAGTAAATTCTTCCCAACCCTTACCATGCTTCTTCCAGATTTGCTTGGCAGTTTTCTTTAATTCATTTTCGCTTGGTTTCTGGTTTACTTGAACAACAACTCGATAAACCATTCTGGGAGTTCCTTGATAACTTATGTCTTCCTTGTCCACAATTTCATATTTTAAAGTTCCACCAGATTTTTTTGCTGAGCTCTTATTAACTGGTGTTGGTTTTAAAAGAGGCGCATAAACAAATCCTAATGATTCATCAATATCTCGTGCAGATTCCTTTGGTGGGAAAACTGCATACCAATTATCTTTTAAAAAATCAGCCTTAATTTTTTGACCTTTCTCTAATTGACCGACTACTTTTGATTCAGTTGTTCTTTTAGCTCGGATATTTGTTGTGGAATGTACATAACGTATAGAACCCCAATCTTGACTGTAAAGTGAGTAATGTGTAAAGAGCAGTGTGATTATTACAACCAGAAATGATAGAAATAAGATTAATCTTTTCATAAATTAAATATTTATATTTTCTGAATATCAAATATAAAAAAATCTCCAGGAACAAAC
>CAYNPZ010000140.1:0-9831 GCA_964399175.1 uncultured Bacteroidales bacterium
GGGTAATAACCCTTTTAGTGTAAAAAAATAAAATTAAAAACTAACGAAGTCTGAAGAAAAAGGTACATAAACTACAAAACTTTTATCCTGAACAATTTTACGTCATTTGTATAGCCTCGCATCAGAATGACTACAGGCTCTCATGGGCCTTGAATGAGAAACTTAATCTGAGCCTGAAAAAGGACCAGGATCTTACCGTAGAAGATAAAAAGGAAGGAATCAACAGGCAATTTACAAAATATAGCTATGTAGAGGGAACCCAGTCTATTTATTATCATTTAATTGCCAACAAAAATACGGAAAGTTTTTTGTTTCCCGATATGAGGAATATCGATTTTTTATTGAAAATTGAGGGGGAAATCGATGAAGAAAACCTTAACCTTCTGGTAAAAGAAATCAGGAAAATTAATTTTGTAATCATTGCATTCAAGTTGGAAAAACTGCAACCAAAGCATAAGGAAAAGATAATTTTTTAAAAAAGAGGATAGTTATGAGCAATATAGAATTTGATCTGTTAAAAAAGATATCTGAAACACCAGGTCCTCCCGGATTTGAGAAACATATAAGGAATCTGGTCATTCAGGAGGTGGAAAACCTGGTAGATGATTGTTCTGTTGATAATATGGGTAATGTAGTGGCTTTTAAAAAGGGTAAGGCCGATAAGAAGGTCATGCTTGCAGCTCATATGGATGAAATTGGATTTATTGTCAATTATATTGATGATCAGGGATTTGTTAGGTTTGTACCCTTGGGTGGGTTTGATCCCAAAACCCTCACATCTCAGCGGGTTATTATTCATGGTAAAAAAGATCTTATTGGAGTGATGGGAACAAAACCCGTCCATATGATGTCGGATGAGGAAAAAAAGAAAATGGTGAAAACCGAAGATTTTTTCATTGACTTGGGAATGAAGAAGGAGGAAGTTCAGAAATATATACAGGTTGGTGACCCCATTACCCGTGAAAGAGGGCTGATTGAAATGGGGGATTGTGTGAACGGAAAATCTTTGGATAATCGAATTTCTGTTTTTATTTTGATAGAACTCCTGAAAGCCTTGAAAAGCCAAACTCCGCCCTTAGATATTTATGCAGTCTTTACTGTTCAGGAAGAGGTTGGAATCAGAGGGGCTCAGGTGGCCACTCAGCAAATACAGCCAGATTTTGGTTTTGGTATTGATACTACCATCGCATATGATGTACCGGGTGCCCAGGCACATGAAAATGTAACCAAACTGGGTGAAGGGGTAGCTGTTAAGATTCTGGACTCTACAGCCATTGCCGATTACCGCATGGTTGAATATCTGAAAGAGGTGGCCGGACGCCACAACATCAAATGGCAGCCTGAATTGCTGGCTAAAGGCGGTACCGATACCGGTATGATCCAACGTATGACCAAATCAGGGTCCATTGCCGGTGCCATATCTATACCCACCCGGCATATCCACCAGGTAATTGAAACCATTCATAAGGAAGATATCCAAAGCAGCATAGAATTGCTGAAGAATGCGCTTCTGGAACTGGATCAAAAAGACTGGAAGCATTAAAGTCTGGAAAAAAAGCGTAAATAAAAAAGGAAAGGGCTTGTGATGTTCCCTTTCCTTTCTTTTTTCTAACTCTAACCTCTAAATTTAACCCTAAAATTTATGCCTATGAAAATTCAGGAGTGCAAGTATACATTCATGTTGAGTTAACTCGTTAAAAGTAATGTTAAAGGTTGTTAAATAATTTATTTTGACGATTTTGATGCATAATTTTGCATTTATATGAGTAAAAAAACCATCTGGCTTGTTACTTTTACTTTATCGGCCACGTTAATCGGTCTATTTATTGTTCAGGGATACTGGATCAGGGATGCTGTTCGCATTAATGAACAACATTTTGATCAGCTTATCAATAATACCCTGGATAATGCGGTGGAGCAGCTGGAAAACCGGGAAATGGTTTATCAGATCATCAATGAGGTAGAGCCCTATGAAAAGCAGGAGGCCGGAGATAATAAGGCAATCAATTACAGTTTAACCAAAACCCGGCAAAAAAAATATACCATTTCTCAATACAATCTTAACAGAGAAATTCTGGAGATCAATAACGTGGATTCCATTGATTTTAATACCCGTTTTAATATCCCCGGTCAGCAACCCCTTCGTCTGGGAATGGACAAGAGGGAATACAAAATGTCGCAGAGCCTGAAGGAAACTTTCAAGCAACGGCTGGAAAACGAACTGGAAACCGATCTATCCGAGAAAAGGGTATTTGTAGAAAATATCGTCAATAAACTCATTCAGGTGGATGTAGGTATTGAAAACCGGATCGACAAGAGGGCACTCGACACACTTCTAAAGGAAGAGCTGAGAGAAAAAGGAATAAAGCTGGATTACGAATTTGCCGTGGTTAATAAACAGGATAGTACCATTCTTCAAACCAAGGATTATCAAGCCGGGAAAGAAACCGAAGTGTATAGCAGCAGACTTTTCCCTAATGATGTCGTTTCCCGGGACAATTCCCTTAAATTATACTTTCATGAAAGGAAAGAATACATTTTCAAATCAACAGGCAACATGACCATAATCTCGGTAATTCTTTCATTTGTGGTTATCCTTGGATTTGCGATTACTACACATATCATGTTCAAGCAAAAGCGGCTTTCAAAAGTGAAGAACGATTTTGTGAACAACATGACCCATGAACTGAAAACTCCTATATCCACAATTTCTCTGGCTACCCAAATGTTAAAGGATAATTCCATACCTGAATCCTCTAAAAACCTTGGCAACATTTCCAAGATTATTGACGATGAAACTACCCGCCTGAGCCTGCAGGTTGAAAAGGTCCTGAAAACTGCGGTATTCAATAGCGGAAAGATTAAGGTAAAGCCCAAGGAATTGGATTTTCATGAAATAATTGATAATGTAGTGAAAAGTTTTTATCTTCAAGTGGAAAACCAGAACGGAAAAGTTGAGAAAGATCTGAATGCTGCGGATTCGAAGGTAAAGGTAGACGAGGTGCATTTTACAAATGTGATGTACAATTTATTGGATAATGCGGTGAAATACAGCAACGGAACCCCGGAGATAAAAGTCGAAACCAGGAATATCGACCATTCACTTCTCATAGCAGTGGAAGATAACGGTATGGGGGTTAAAAAGAAGGACCAAAAGAAGATTTTTGATCAGTTTTACCGGGTTCCTACCGGGAATCTGCATGATGTAAAAGGTTTTGGTTTGGGGTTGAACTATGTCAAAAAAATGGTGGAAGAACATAACGGAACCATTAAATTGCATAGTGAATATAAAAAAGGTAGCAGGTTCGAAATAATTATTCCAAACAATAATCAGGAAAAGAATGGAAAAAGAAACAGTTAAGATTTTACTTGCCGAAGACGATGAAAATCTGGGTACACTTTTGAAAGAATACCTGAATGCCAAAGAGTATATAACGCATCTGTATCCTGATGGTGTGAGTGCGCTGGAAGCATTCAAGGAGGAGGATTTTGATTTGTGCATCATCGATATCATGATGCCCAAGATGGATGGCTTTACACTTGCCAGAGAAATACGGACATTGAAAAACACAACGCCTTTTATTTTTTTAACTGCCAAAACCTTGCAGGATGATGTCCTGGAAGGTTTCAGCATAGGAGCCGATGATTATATTACCAAACCCTTTAGCATGGAGGAATTGCTTTACAGAATCAAGGCAATCCTTCGCAGGACCTCACCCGAAGAGGAAAGCGAAAAGAACCGGGACATCTATCAGATCGGTAAATATCAGTTCGATGCCAATAAGCAGATTCTCTCAATTAATGGGAAATCCCGGAAACTGACGACTAAGGAGTCCGAGTTGCTACGTCTCCTGTGCAACAATAAAAACCGGATGCTCGACCGCAATTATGCCCTCCGGACCATATGGGAAGACGACAGCTATTTCAATGCCCGCAGTATGGATGTATATATTACCAAGTTAAGGAAGTATCTGAAGGAGGACGAGTCCGTGCAGATCCTGAATGTTCACGGGAAAGGATATAAACTGATTACTTAAACAATAACAATTTTTAAACATACGTTCTACACTGAAAAAGGAAGCCAATAAGCCTTTGGGCTTTTTTTAAGATTTAATGCTGCCGGATAGATCTCCGATTATTATGCTTTTGAGGCTCAGTAGAGACCTCGGATCAAAGCATAAATCAAAATTGAGACTGTCACGGCAGCATTTTTTATAGCAAAGAAGATCTTAATACATCCGTCAATAGAATGAGGTTAAAAGATTGAATTTATCACCCGATTACAATGTTTTCCTTCATCAAATAATACTTTCATTGGACGAATCGTGCCTGGAATGGTTGTGATTGACCTTTTGTGCAGAGGTATTGGCATAACAATAGAGACAAATGTGCGGGCAGGTGTTATACATTCCAATGTCCTTACTGTAAATACACCGGCAGCCTGATCGTTGACCCTTGTCTTTCAGGAAATGCGGATTCTCAGGATATTTCGTGAATAACTTCTCCTGATTCCCTTTTGTCAATTCTCCTGTATGGAGAAAATGCATCAATACCTTATCTTTGCTGAACACCCTTTTCATAAGACTGGCATCAATGCATTGATTGGGCCGGATGCCATAGGGTTCCAGACTTACTTCCCCCGCACAATCGGTTATTTCTAAGTTCCACCTTTTGTTTAGTCTTTGAAGTTTTTCCGCCAGTTCAATTTTCTGTTGATGGCTGAATTCTGAGTGAAGCAGGTTATCCTTGTCAAACAGGGCGGATTCATTAAGAAGCTTTGAACGGACCTTTTTATAACGATTGATCTGAACAAAGCTGATAACAAGTTTTTCGGTATATGGATGTAAGTTATCACCGATGTATTGGATTCTTGCCATAAGCTGATCCACATCCATTCCAGGCGGGAGCATCAGTGGATCAAATCTCCAGATCACCTTTTCCTTCCCGATTTTGCGGGAGAGCTCCTTAAAAGTGTTTAATCTTTCACTGAGCGAAGGTACATTGGGTTCCAGATCTTCACGTTCATAATTGTTCAGGGTGAATAGAAAATAATAATTTATTCCTTTCTTATCCAGAATATCCAAATAAGGGATAACAGGAAGCGGATTTTTACTCCAGAAAACGATAACTCGTGTATTTTGAAAAGAAACATATTGAGGTTTACCATTGAATGGATTGGTCCATTTCAAATATTCCTTCTGAAGTCGATTAAAAAACCACTCGTTATAGAAAGCCGGAATATCAGTTGACCTGCTGGCACTAATGATAATAGGCGCCTTTGCATGAACCCAATCTCCATTGTCCCTCTTTACTGTTATTTCCGGCCATCCCTTAAAGCTCATGAATCTTTCCGTACTTTTACCTGTAAAATTAACCCGGATTATTCAAAAAATACCCTGCTGGTAAAAACGGGGCAGGGTATTTGAATGTTTTTAAACGGATTTTCAGGTTTATTTATTTTCCTTGTGGCAGAACCACCAGTCATAACAAGCATATTCCTCAAAACGCTTTTTCGCTGCTTTTTTATCTGTAGCAGGGGGAATGATTACCCTGTCATTGATAAGTTCATTTTCAGGCCAATTTGCTGGTACTGCGACATTCTTTTCGTCGGAAACCTGAAGTGCTTTGATAGACCTCAGAATTTCCTCCATATTCCTTCCGATTTCCTGTGGATAATACAAGATTAGCCGAATAATCCCTTTGGGATCAATTATGAATACAGCCCTTACGGTCTGGGAACCTTTACCCGGATGGATCATTCCGATCCTTTTTGCTATATCCCCGTTGGAATCTGCAATGATCGGGAAATTGATTTCTACATCCAGCTTTTCTTTGATCCACTCATCCCATTTGATATGCGAAAAGACCTGGTCGATTGAAAGACCAACCAACTCTGTGTTGAGTTCATCGAACTGGTCTTTTCTTTTGGCGAAAGCCACGAATTCTGTTGTACAAACCGGGGTGAAGTCAGCCGGGTGGCTGAAAAGCACTACCCATTTGCCTTGGTAGTCGTTGGGAATGTTAATCTTTCCTTCGGTTGTTTGTACGGTCAGCTCGGGGAACTTATCCCCAATCAACGGAAAACTGTTTGTTGCTTCATTGTGTTCCATAATGTTTCTGATTTAAAGATTAATAAATTGATTTATGGGATTCTCCTTTTATTTTGTTTTGTCTTCGTTCGATGCTCCAATGATATGGAGCTTAATGTCTTCAACTTTAAAATTTTTTATTTCTTTCTTTTTTAGATGATTAAAGATTAGCTCATTCAATTCATCGTCATAATAATCATAAATGCTATCTGTCTTTTGGTCAAATAAATGATGATGTTTTTCAACGATTGGATCGTAGCGCATGACGTCGTTTTCAGTTTTTACTCTGGTGATTAATCCTTTATCCACAAATGCTTCCAGTGTTTTGTATACCGTACCCAAAGAGATGGAAGGATTTTTTTTACTCACGTATTCTTTTATCATTTCAGCAGTGGGATGATCATTAATGTTCAACAAGGCTTCATAAACTGCGATTCTTTGTGGTGTAACCTTCATTCCGCTTTTTGCAAGCTTATTCCTTATTTTTTCTATTTGGTTCATAACCCATCCCAATTAATAATCATTCTTAATCGAAATTGACTTTGAAATTGTAACAATTATTGTTTGAAAATGTTCACGAGTTAAAATTAATTTTTCATATGATTTCCTTATTTTTGATGTGTACAGAACTTTAAAACAGCAACATATGGGAAAAGCTAGAGATAAAGCAATTCAGGACATTGTGGTCATGGATCAGCTTGAAGACATAATCAGAAGGTGTCGGATATGTCATATTGGAATGGTTGATTTGGACCGACCCTATGTGCTTGCTTTTAACTTTGGTTATGAAGACCAGACCATCTGGCTTCATTGTGCACATGAAGGAAAAAAAATGGAGATTTTGAGAAGGAATCCCAATGTTTGCGTGGAATTTGATACCGATCACAGGATGTTTGCCCGGAATGAAGAAGTGGCATGTTCCTGGAGACAGGCATACCGAAGTGTGATTGTTGAGGGTCAGGCTGTATTTGTAGATGATTATGAGGAAAAAATCAAAGGATTGAACATCCTGATGAAACAATATTCTAATAAAGAATTTAAGTATTCCAAACCTGCCGTGGATAATATTCAAATAATCAAGATACCGGTTGCCTCAATCTCCGGGCGGTCCTTTGAATATCACCGCGAATGATTTAATAATCCGGCTCAAGATCTGAAATGATAAAATATTTTGTTTATCCCGAAGAAGTAGCCAGAAAGAAGCTTTATTATCCCGGGCATGAGGCATTCTACAAGTAGCCTTCAGTCAATGGGAATGGTTTGTTTAACGGCATCCGAAAAACCACATTCCTCGTTGCTTCGGCAGGTGGGATAAAATTTTTTAAGATCGTCAGGCGCATTTTCTACTATATAGCTCCATGCGGTGAAGTTCAGCAGATCGAGGTCATTGTAATCATTCCCAATACCAAGCGTTTTCGAGGGGTCCACTCCAGTGTGATGGCATAACCACTCCACACCGTGTCCTTTGGAAACACCCTCCGGGAAAACTTCGATCCAGATGGAAACTCCATCCAGTGGACTGGTGGCACGAATTATCTTCACTCCCTGGATTTCATGATTTAAAAGCATATAGAGGTCTTCCTTATCTCTGGTAATGGCTATGATCTGGCAGGAATGCTGGTAAGTTTCCTTCAGGGGATTCAATGGCTCAGCAAAATCTTTATATAGTTGAAATCTTCTTTCGAAATCCGGATTGTACTTATTGCCTCTGTAGTAGATAAATTTGTGGTTTTCCGGTATCATTTCATGAATCATAAAGTCAATATCGTATTCGATCAGAAGATTGGCAATATGAGCTACTTTGTCCCTGGGCAGGTAATCGGAATGGATCAGCATTTTGTTCTTCCAGTGATAGATCCCGGCTCCCGAGGAGGAGATCATATAATCAATAGGGAAATCGTCTTTAAGACGATTTAAGGCAGAGTAAAGGTTCCTGCCGGTTGCCACTACCCGGATGATATTTTGCTCAGCCAATGCCCGAAGGGTGTCAAGATCTTCCCGGTCAACCTCTTGCTGATCATTGAATAATGTGCCGTCCAGGTCTGTGATCACCATTTCTACATCTTTGTTGTCCATATCCCTGTAATTAGAATATTTCATAACTGCTTGTTTGCACAGGTGCTACGAGAGTGTCCAGTATTCTCTCCAGCAAAATCCCCTGATCGGTATTGTAATCGTAACCAAATGTTGCCCTTACTCCCATGGTTGTAAATCTGACAGCCCGATCCAGGGCTATTGGCAGGCTGTCTCCCTGAAGCAACGATCCGGTTATCACGCTGGCAAAAGCATCACCCGTGCCGGGATAATTGGCAGGTAAATAGTTCACTGCTACTTTCCAGAAACGCTGGTCCTTTTTGTTGTAGGCAATCACTGAGGTGATATTTTTTTGTCTGGATTCCGGTACGCTGGTTACAATGATGATTTGTGGACCTTTTTCTGATAATTCAAGGATCCAGTCTTTGATTTGATTGTTTGTGATGCGCTCCGGAAATTTTTTGTTCAATAGAAGGGAAGCCTCTGTTAAATTTGGAGTGATTACATTGGCTTTTTCTATCAATGAACGCATTTCTTTAACGTGATCCTGACTGAGCGGAGTATATATCCTTCCGTCATCACCCAAAACCGGATCAATAACAACCAGTTGCTCTTCTCTGTGGAATTCATCAATAAAATTCTTCACAATCTCTATTTGTCTGTGGGAACCCAGGAATCCGCTATAAATGGCGTTAAAGTCAAGATTCAGTTTTTTCCAGTGTTCGATCATGGGTGGCATGTGTTCAGTCAGATCAACAAAATGGAAATCAGTATATTTGCTGTGCGTGGATAAAACGGCCGTGGGCAGAGGACAAACCTGTATACCCATTCTGGAGAGAATGGGTATGATTACCGTTAACGACGCCCTGCCGAAACCTGAAAGGTCATGTATGGCAGCCACTTTTTGTACAGGTATATGCATATGTTTTGATTTTGAAAAATGTATACTGTTTATAACGTTCGTGATTTTGTTAATTGGACTAATCAGATGAATTGATCATATCATGGGCTTCCCTGCATATTTTATCGAAGTAAGCTTCCAGCTCCCCGTTAACCCCACGGGCACCTTCAATAACTTTTCCCGCCCATTCAATGTATGTATTTTTTCTTTCGTTGGACCATCCGACAGGAGGATCTTCCTTTAAGTCGGTTAAGTTGCAGATTTTATCCGCAATTTTTATTTTTTTGGCTTCATGGCTCAGGTTGGGGGTGTCCTGAATCTGCTTCTGTTTTCGTTCCTTAAAGGGCAATTGCTTGTCATCCGTAACTTCCCATATGATGGACAATACTTTATTTCCGAATTTTTCCTCAATAATTTTCTCAAGTTGCTGGATTTCCCGATCCCCCCTCGCAGTATCCTCTATAACATCATGCAGGGCTGCTGCTGATAAAAGGTTGGAGTCATTTTCTTGAAAATCAATTAGCAAAGAAACCACCTTTATGGGATGGTTGATATAAGGAGATTTTGTGTTGCCTTTTCTTGTTTGTCCGCTATGACGTTGGGCTGCAAATTCGATTGCCCTGATCACCACATCTTTTATATAGGTCATAGGTATGCTGGTTTAAGCAATGAAATTATGAAATATAAAACCTGTTTGGAATAAGTAACAGTCAAATCGGGAAAAATGTTATAATGGTTTTATTATCGAGTTTTTTTAATTGTGTCGGATTATTTGTTTGTGGGAAAAATTCAGGTCAAATGAATGGC
>CAYNPZ010000141.1:0-9815 GCA_964399175.1 uncultured Bacteroidales bacterium
CTGGTTGCCTTTCTGTGGGGAGGGCAGGATTCGAACCTACGAAGGCATACGCCAGCAGATTTACAGTCTGCCCCAGTTGGCCACTTTGGTACCTCCCCAAGCAGGAGCCGATGGAGGGATTCGAACCCACGGCCTGCTGATTACAAATCAGCTGCTCTAGACCAACTGAGCTACATCGGCAACTATATAAAAGCAACATTATAAAGAACTTTATTTAATCCGAAAAATCGGTTTGCAAAGGTATATATATTTTATTTATCTTACAAAATTTATTTATCTAATTTTTTTAAATTTTAAAGCCCCCTTTGCTTGGCTTTTCTTTTGGTTAGCTGCTTGCGTAAAGCATCTACAGCTAAATCAGTGGCTTCTTCAAACGTAGTTGACTGTTTCTTAGCAAACAGATCACTTCCGGGTATCTGTAATTTGATCTCCGATATTTTATTATCCGGGGTCTGATCTTTTTCATACCTCAAAAACACTTCAGCCCCGATTATGTTATCATAGAACTGATCCAGCTTACTTACCTTCTTTTCTACAAATTCCACCAATTTTTTATCGGCGTCAAAATGAATGGAATGTATCTTTATGTCCATAAATAATCCTCCTTGTATTGTTTTTAATTTCTGGGATGCGCCTGTTTGTATATTTTTTTTAGTTTCTCGAAAGTACTGTGGGTATATACCTGCGTTGCTGAAAGATTGGCATGTCCCAACAACTCCTTAATCGCATTTAAATCAGCTCCCCTGTTAAGCATGTGGGTGGCAAAAGTATGCCTTAAAACGTGGGGGCTTTTTTTCTCAATGGTAGTAATGTAAGTTAAATATTTCCTTACTTTACGGTAAACAAACTTTTCGTATACCTTCCTGCCTTTATCAGTAACAATCAGATAATCATGGCCCATCCTGGAAAACTTTTCATCCCGGCTTTTTTGATAATCTGTAATCAAATGATATAAGGCTTTTGTTATGGGAATGATCCGTTCCTTGCTTCTTTTGCCTAAAATCCTGATCTGATGTTTTTCATGATCAATATCCGAATCCCTGAGATTAATCAGTTCGGAAAGGCGGATCCCGGTTTGATAAAGCATCTCAATGATTACCTGATCACGCTTCCCGAAAAAATCGCCGGAAAAAATTTCCTCACTTAACAAAAGCTCCATTTGGTTCTCATTCACAAAGTAAGGTATACGCCGGCCAACTTTTGGTCTGTATACCTTAACCATCGGATTGAGCTGTATATAGCCCATCCGCATCAAATACCTGAAATAGGACTGTAATGTTGAAATTTTCCGGTTTATGGTCCGTTCCGATATATTATGATCCACACATTCCGCTATCCATGAACGAACCTCTTTGTGGGTAATGGATTTTATATCTTCCGTGTCGCAATTTTGCTGCACGTGGTCAAAGAACTGGTTCAAATCATTTCTGTAAGCCCTCACAGTATGGTTTGAATATCGTTTTTCAAACTGCAAATATTTAATAAAATCTTCACTGTACATACTCCCAGGCTTCAACTGATCTTTCTTCCGGGTGGATCAAAATGCCTACCTTGTTATTCCTGTTTTTCCTTTAGCTTCTGTCTGTAAATCGCTCTTTTCTTCTGTTCTCTCTTTTTCATGGAAGGCTTGGTATATGCCTGCCTTTCCCTAACTTCCCTCATCACACCAGTTTTCTCAAACTTTCTTTTAAATTTTTTTAATGCTCTTTCAATGTTTTCTCCATCTTTAACTTGTACTACGATCATACTAGACCTCCTTTTTTAATTGAGCCGCAAATGTATTAAATTAATTCCACATTCTCAAAATGATAAGAACAAAAAAATATTTTTTTCTCTGCGTTTTTAACATCCCAATATTCAACCAATTAAAACACAAACCTTTAATAGTCGGCTGTGCTGTATCTTTCTATTCAGTACTTGCTTTTAAGTAAGGTTTCATAAATTGATACGTTTCTTCATCTAAAATATTGTTGGAAACCAATTCGCTTAAATCAGCAATTTCCTTCCTGAACTTTCGGTATTGTATAATGGCTTTAGTCTGATATTCATTCAAATAAGGATGCCGTATCAGCTCTGTAAAATCTGCCTTATTTATATCGATCTGTCTTATCTCTTCTCTGTCAATACTTAATACACTATCATTAAGTAACACCAATTCTTCTGTGATCCCATACACTTCTTTAAGTTGATCCTTTGAAGCAAAACCTCCAAGAAGATCCCTGTACCTGCAAATTCTGCGGGCATATACCGGCCCTATACCCCGAAGTAAAGTGAGCCGGAATGTATCTGCCGTATTGAGCTCAATAACCGGAATCACTTTTTTTGAAGAATTGGTAAATTTTTCCCGTTCCGAAGACGGGTGTTTAATCTTTATGTAGTTTTCAATCCGGGCATAAGTTGGCCCATCGATACCATATATTTTTTTCAAATCCCCCTTTTTGAAAAATCTTCCCCCACTTTTCTTATAATTATTTATCACCTTAAGCTGTTGTTCATTTATTCCCAGCTGTCTCCAGCCACTATCGGTAACAGTATTCGGATCAAAATAAAACAAATGTTTGGCAGATGATTCAGATACAGTTTTCTCCCCGGTAATCTCTCTGTAAATCCTGCCTTCTGAGGCAATTTCATCATTCGGACTTTCAGGATTCTCAGATTGCATAAACTCCTCCACTTCGGCAAGAAATTCAGGATCCATTTTTTCGTTTGCCGGTGGTAAGAATAAATGAAAATTTGCTCTAAATGCCACAAGCAAAATAATAATAACCAACAAAGCGATTATTCCCCTACGCTCCCGCCGGGAGAAAGAAAACAGATCCCTGAAATGCATATCGTCCATATACTACTTATTATGAACAGTTAGATATTATCTGATCATAACTACAGATAAACAGGATAAACCAACCCTCAGGATCGTATAAGATCCTTTCTGTGTCAATTCGTCTGAGATTATCCGGTTTATATATAGTTCATTAATATGTTTTCAAAATTTCAGGATGCCGATTCCGTTTAGGAACACCAAAGCAATGGCAATAGGTGCCAAAAATTTAATAATAAATACAAAAAGGGACACCAGCCGAACCTTAAACAGTCCCCTGCTGGAGATTTCCTGTTTAACAGCTTTTTTACCCAGGTACCACCCAAGGAAAATCACAATAAACAGCCCACCTATGGGTAAAAGCACACTTGAAGCCGTAAAATCCAGTATACCGAATATGTTTTGTTCAAACAGTTCAAAACTACTGAGCACACCCCAGGATAATGTTGAAAGGATGCCCAGAGCGGTAATGGATGCAGCGGCCAGTATGGTTGCAGGTTTTCGAAGCATTCCAAGTTCTTCGGTAAAATAAGCCACAACAACTTCAAGCACAGAAATTGAAGAAGTTAAAGCTGCTACCACAAGAAGAACAAAAAACAACAATGAAAAGAAATATCCACCCGGCAATTGCATGAAAATATTAGGCAATGTTCTGAAAATCAAATCCGGACCTGCATTAGGCTCAATTCCAAAGGCGAAAACAGCCGGAAAAATGGCAATACCGGCAAGAATGGCAATAATCGTATCAGTAGCGGATACACTAATTGCCGTGTTGACAAGATTTTCCCTTTTATTGATGTAGGAACCGTAGGTAACAAGGGTTCCCATGCCAATACTGAGGGAGAAAAAAGCCTGTCCCAAAGCTTCGAGTACGCTGTTGGTATCCAGTTTGGAAAAATCCGGCCGGAAAAGGAACTCCACTCCTTCTTTTGCTCCGGTCAGGGTGACTGCCCGGATATCCATTACAATGATTAAAAGCAGAAGAATAGGCATCAATATCTTAGCATACTTTTCAATACCTTGTTTCACACCTGCTATTACAATCCAGGCAGTGAGTGACATAAACAGCAACTGCCATAATATGGGGCGGAAAATGCTGGCTTTAAAACCTTCGAACATGGAAGTAAGCTGATCTGGTGTTTGGCCTGAAAATGAATTAACAACAGACTTGTAGGTATATTCCAGCGTCCAGGAAGCGACGGTACTATAAAAAGCAAGGATGATGAAAGCTGCAATAACCCCTAACAAACCAATCAGGTACCAATAAGTATTTGGGGCGAGCTTTTTAAAGGATCCGAATACATTACGTTGCGCACTTCTTCCTATGGTAAATTCCGAGAGCATAACGGGAATGCCAATCGCCATAATAAAAAGAAGATAAACCAGGATGAAAGCGCCTCCTCCGTTTTCACCGGCTATATAGGGAAATCGCCAGATGTTCCCAAGGCCGACTGCAGATCCGGCTGCAGCAGCGATAACACCAAATTTACTACTAAAGCTATCCCGCTTTGAAAAGTCGAATTTTGCCATATAATCAAGGTTTTAAACTATTGATTATTTCTTCCAACAATATTAATAAAAAAGTGAACAAAAACAATCATGGTAAAGACACAAAAAATGGGACGTAAAACAATTCATTACGTCCCATTCTGATAAACCGCATCTTATTTCCTCAGGCAATGTCTATCTCATCGGCCAGATAAACATCCTGAATGGCATTCAATATTTCAACACCATCCTTCATAGGCTTCTGGAAAGCCTTGCGCCCTGTAATCAATCCTGTACCGGCAGCTCTTTTGTTAATTACTGCTGTTGCCACAGCATCCTTCAGGTCAGTTTCTCCCTTGGAAGCTCCGCCGGAGTTAATAAGGCCCACACGACCCATATAGTTGTTGATCACCTGATATCTGGTCAGATCAATGGGATGGTCCGATGCAAGTTCGGTATACATCTTTTCATGGGTCTTACCAAATTTAAGGGCAGTAAATCCACCATTGGTGGTGGGCAACTTTTGCTTAATGATGTCTGCCTGGATGGTAGCACCAATGTGATTGGCCTGACCGCTCAAATCGGCAGCGGTGTGATAATCATCTTCCTTCGTTTTAAAGGCACTGTTTCGGGTGTAACACCAAAGAACTGTAGCCATACCCAGTTCATGAGCCCTTTCAAATGCCTCTGAAATTTCCACAATTTGCCGGCTGGATTCCGGGCTACCGAAATAAATGGTAGCACCCACAGCCACGGCACCTAAATTAAATGCTTCATCAACACTTCCAAAGAGAACCTGATCGTATTTGTTTGGATAAGTCAGAAGCTCATTGTGGTTAATTTTTACAATATACGGAATTTTATGGGCATACTTCCTGGCAGTAGCTGCCATTACACCAAAAGTTGAAGCCACAGCATTGGCTCCACCCTCCATGGCAAGTTTAATGATATTCTCCGGGTCAAAATATATGGGATTTGGAGCAAAAGAGGCTCCCCCGGTATGCTCCAGACCCTGATCAATAGGTAGAATGGACAGGTATCCGGTTCCACCTAACCGACCGTGATTGAACAACCTGGAAAGGTTCGCCAACACTCTCGGATTTCTGTTGGTGTGATAATACACCCGATCAATGAAATCGGGGCCGGGAAGATGAAGCTGATCTTTACTAACCGTTTCACACTTATGACCTAACAGATCATCTGCTTGATCACCCAGGAGATCTAATACTTTATTGTAAGACATAGGCTTAGATTTTAAAAATTTACAAATTCGCACAAATATAATAAATAAATAGAAACTTACACGAGGAATTTAATTTCATTAAAAAGGATAACCAATGGCTATATTCCAGGAAATCGTTTCTCTTCTTATTTGCCGGTTTCCGGGTAACCAGCGGTTGCCCTTTTCAAAGGCAGGGTCTCGCAATTTAACCCCCAGGTCAAGTCTCAGAACCGAAAATGACAAATCAAACCGCAATCCAAAACCAGTGCCTACGGCAATCTCATTGAGAAATTCATCCGGCTTCAGAAGCGCTCCTTTTCGTTTATCGCCTCTATTGAGCGACCAGATATTTCCTGCATCCACAAAGAAAGCACCTTCCAGCATCCAGAACATATCAAAACGGTACTCCCAGTTCGCTTCAAATTTGAAATCGGCCGTCAGATTGGGATAACCTCTAAAATCCTCTCTTGGTGTATAAGATCCCGGACCAAGTGCCCTTACATTCCATGCTCTGAGGCTATTTGCCCCTCCTGAAAAATATTGCTTCACAAAAGGCAGGGCGGTCGAGTTACCATAGGGAAATCCTGCACCCAGAAAAAACCTGTAAACAAACCTGTTCTGTTCATTAAAAATTTCATAGTGGCGGAATTCCAGGTCTGTTTTAACAAACTGGCCATACCGTATGCCGAATATCTCGTAATGGTCACCTACTTTCTGTCTACCGAGCACTTTATTCACTCCGGTAAGCAGGTTACCACCCAATTCGGCATTCAGTCGGAGATACTGAAAATCATTGGTTCCCTTTACATTTTGATTGTTGTAGATCATACTGTAACTGGTGACAGAAAGGAAATGATCGTCATAGCTGCTTCTGAGGTAAATATCACCGAGATTTCTTTTGAAATTCTCCGATAGGTAAGGCAACTGAAGGATATTGAGTTCGATGGGGTTGATATAATGGGTCAGATCCCTCCTGTTCTCCCAATGATATCCGAAAGACAGATTGGCTAATGTTCTGGTAAAATCAGGTCTTTCCTGATAATTATAAAGCGCAGACAGGGAAGTTTGGGGATGATAATTCTTAACAAACTGCTCGCTTCTGACAAAAGGCAGTAAAAATTCCGGGAAATCAATACTCACTTCAGCTCCCAGGCGCACGGTATTATTAATCCTGCTGAATTTGTCCTGATCCAGAATCTCAAAAGCACCGGAAAATTTCGACTGGAATTGTTCCGCACCACCAAACAGACTCCTGTGGGAATAAACAAGATTACCTCCTCCCCCGATGTTGCCCGATGAATTGGTTCCTTCCAGCTCAATGGTGTAGGATTGAAGCTTGAATTTCTGCAAATAAATATAACAATCCAGGCTTCTGACCAGACTGTCCTGCTCATTTTCTGACTCTTCAAACTGAATATTGATAATCCTGAAAAGTCTCAGTGAATTTAAGCGGTCGTAGGTTCTGTTCACTTCTTCCTGGCTGTACCACTGATCACTTTGCAGATAATTCAAGTGGCTGATCACATCCAGATCCACACCCGGTTGCTGATTATAAACAAATGCCAGTCCATTATAAAATGTTGTATCTACATTGGCCAGGTATTCCTTTTGTCTGGCGATTGCTTCCTGTGGATTATAATCCGGAAATGCATAAATGGAGTCGATATTATATCTTTTGTGCGGGGTTGTTCTGAATTCCTCATCTCCCTGTTTAATCATGTATTTACTGACTTCCACCGTAAGATTCACCAGGTTTTTCTTACCAAGGGTATCGGCAACATAGTTCACAAAATCCTTCGAAAAATTGTAAAAGCCTTTATTGCGAAGGATCTCTTCAATCATATTCCGTTCCTCCTGAAGGAGCTCTAAGGAAAACACCTTTCCTTCGGTAACAGGAAGCCTGGAAGTATCTGGTAACAAAAAGGGACGAAGCGTGGAATCATTTATTTCGTAGTCAACTTGATTAATGATATAGGGATCATTTAAATCTATATTGTATTTCACCGTTGCTTTTTGTTTTTCCTTAATCACCGTATCGTCAACGCTTGCATCATAATACCCTTTTTTTTCCAGATAATTGGAAATCTCTTTCCTGGACTGTTCCGTCATATACGAGTCCCAAACCACGGGCCCTTCACCAATTTTCTCAAAAAATTTGCTCAGACCCTTATCTTTCTCCGGGTTGGACAAGCTATAAAAAGCAAGGGGGATCTTAAGACCAAGAATCCTGTTGTTGGGTTTTTGCCGGATGTATTTTCTGATTTCTCTTTTTTCAATATCTTTATTTTCGGTCTCGATTTCATATTTTTTCAGAAGATATTCTTCTTCAGGAACATGCTTTGTGGTGCTACATGAGAAAAATCCAAAAACAGGGATAAGCAATACAATATAACGAATGATTATTTTTTTACACATTGGTCAATTTGCAAGTTCGTTCGGGTTATAATATTACTAACTGAAAATTGTCAATAATATGTTAAGCAAAAATAAAATTAAATTCATCAACTCACTAAAAAAAAAGAAACACCGTAACGAGACGGGACTTTTTATAGCCGAGGGGGTAAAACTGGTCAGTGAGATTCTGGCTTCAGGATTCCGGGTCCCCCTTCTTTGCGCAACTCCGGAATGGTCGGAGGCCACCGCCTATAAAAGTCAGGCAAATATAAAAGAACTTATTACGATTACACAAGAAGAACTAAAGAGAATCAGCGGGCAGAGCAATCCGAACCAGGTACTGGCTTTAGTGGAGCAACCAGCTCAGGAGATAAATGAAGAAAAGATGCTCAACGAACTCTCGCTTGTACTTGATTCCATTAATGACCCGGGTAACCTGGGCACAATTATCCGAATTGCCGATTGGTTTGGAATCAGCAACCTGATTTGCTCTCAGGATACAGTGGATGTTTATAATCCCAAGGTGATACAATCCACAATGGGATCCATATGCAGGGTAACTGTTCAATACAGGGTTCTTAATGAGTTTCTGGCAAAATATTACAACTCGGAAGATTTCATTATTTATGGATCGTCGCTGGAAGGCAAAAACATATTTGATGCTCCATTGTCCAGCAAAGGCTTTATAGTAATGGGAAACGAATCACACGGAATCTCGCAGGAATTGTTGCCCTATATTAATACGCAGTTATACATTCCGAATTATTCCCGAGTATCGGGCTACAGGGCGGAATCCCTGAATGTTTCCGTAGCCGCGGGCATTATTTGTGCGGAATTCAGAAAAAATCAAACCATTATTCAAAATGAAAAGAAAGGCTGACCATACGGGATTTCAGTTTTTCAATGGAAGTAACGTATCCCGGGTTAGTTTCGTGTTTTTCAGGATTTAATACATTTAGCATCCCTACAGAAAATTTTATTTCGGTGGATAATTTAAAGTATGGCAAATAAAAATCGACACCAAACCCACCTTCTACATAAACATCGAAAGGTTTCAGCTTCACATATATATTTTCAGTGCTATTAAAATCCTTGTTTCTGGCCATATCCCAACGGAAATTCACACCACCGATGAGGTAGGGCCGGTAATTCTTTTCACGCTGCGCCTCATATCTTATGTTAAAAGGCAGATTGATAAATGTGGAACCAAGATTCATCTCCTGTTCCGATTTGCCTGTAACGATCGTGTCTCCATTATCTTCAATTTCCGTTTTTTTCAATTCAGTATAATAGGTCAAATTTCTTTGCCCTAGGGAGATACCCGGCAGAAATCTAAAATCAAGATATTCTCCCAGCCGAAAATTTGTCACTATACTGATATCCACTCCCGGGGATAACTTTGTAACATCAGGAAAAGTATCCTGGCGCATTTCTGATTCGGAAATTGCATATTCCGATGGATAAATTCCAAAATCCATAGTATTGATACCCAGTGTATAGCCAAAATGAAATGACTTTTGATCAATTTTCTGATAATGTTTTACGGTTTCCTGCTGGGCGAGACCTAGGATTGGTGAGATCAACAGTATTACAATGAAAATTTTCTTCAAATCCATGCATTTTATTAGAAATACTAACGCTTCCTATACGGAATTAGTATGACCCGGGTTCCATCAAAATAAAATACCATCGGGATTATAACATGCAGTATCCAAACAATCAGCTCGTTGAATAATTACTGTTTAACACTGATGCATCAGATATTTCAACAATGACGGATTTAAGAAAAATGGATCGAGCGACCCGATGCATTGCTTTATTGTTCTTCCATCAGCCGGTCCAGAGCACTTTCATAATGTTTTTTCAGGTCATGAATAAATCCGAATGAATCGT
>CAYNPZ010000142.1:0-3961 GCA_964399175.1 uncultured Bacteroidales bacterium
GGAAAGCGAGCGTAAATTGCAAACCCTGATGAGCAATCTGCAGGGTATGGTTTACCGATGTGAAAATAAGAGAAACTGGCCCATGGAATTTGTCAGCCATGGTGCGGTGGAGCTCACCGGATATAAGCCTGAAGAGATCATGCAGGGGAATCCCGTGGACTATGGAGAAATTATTCATCCCGATGACCGGGATTTTGTTTGGAAATCGGTTCAGGAAGCCATTTCCAGGAACAGCCATTTTCAGGTTGAATATCGTATAATTACCAGTAAAGGAAATCAGAAATGGGTTTGGGAACGTGGAATTGTAGTTGAAAAAGGTAGTGAGGATATCCTGGAGGGTTTTATTATGGATGTAAACCAGCGTAAACAAGCAGAAGAACAACTGAAGGAAAAGAATGAAGCATTAAGGGAAAGCCTGGATCAGATTAAAAAAGTCAATACGGAACTGGAGGAGGCCAAGGAGAAAGCCGAGGAAAGCGACCGGCTGAAGTCTGCTTTCCTGGCCAATATGAGCCATGAGATCCGCACACCCATGAACGGGATTTTGGGATTTTCCCATCTGTTAAATAAAGCCCGGCTTTCCGGGGAAAAAAGACGGCAATATATTGAAATGATCGAGCAAAGCGGTACCCGCATGCTGAACATCATCAATGATCTGATCGATATCTCAAAAATTGAGGCCGGCCAGGCGGAGATTCATCTTACTGTATTGAACATCAATGAACAGCTTAAATATCTTTATACCTTCTTCCTACCGGAAGCTGAGGAGAAGGAACTGGAGCTTAAATGGGAGAAATCCCTTCCAGATGAACAGGCCGTCCTTCAGACCGACAAGGATAAATTTTATCTCATCTTCTCCAATCTGATTAAAAATGCCATTAAGTATACCCATAAAGGCCACATCCGCTTCGGTTATCATACAGAAGGGGGGCATATAGAATTTTATTTAGCGGATACCGGTATAGGAATTCCGGAGGATAAGCAACAGACTATATTTGACCGGTTTGTGCAGGCTGATATGAGTATAAGCAGTTCTTATGAAGGAGCAGGCCTGGGATTGGCCATCACCAAAGCTTATGTGGAGATGCTGGGAGGCGAGATAAGGCTCGAATCGGAGGAAGGAGAAGGCACGTGCTTTTATTTTACCCTGCCTTTTAAGGATGTGAAGTCAGAGGAAGAACCTCCGAACGCTGAAACTTCCGAAACTCATGCCGGAGATAAGCTGAAAGATATGAATCTGCTGCTTGTCGAGGACGATCAAACAACTGATCTGTATATTACCGAATTGCTTAAGAATAAATGCAATAGCATTATACATGCCGGTGACGGAGAGGAGGCGGTTGAGATCGTACGTGAAAGAAATGATATAGACATCATACTGATGGATATTAAAATGCCTAAGATGGATGGGTACACCGCCACAAAAAAGATCAGGGAATTTAATAATAACGTTGTAATTATCGCACAGACTGCTTATGCCCTTTCCGGGGATCGTGAAAAACCCATATCCGCAGGTTGTGATGATTATCTGTCCAAACCTATTGATGAAGAGGAGTTCTTTAAGGTTCTGCTAAATAATCTTTAGTTATATTCAATGGGTTATGGATATTTATCATGGAGAGGCCTGCCATTTTTTAATTTATTTTCATTTAAAATTAATAGCCTGGATTGATATTTACTAATAATATTGTTATATTCATTCGTTAAAAAAATGAATAATGGATGTTTGATTTGAAAAAATCTTCAGGCAATGAAAATATCATTGATAGCAGTCAGACCCAAACACAGCGCATACGGGTTGTTTAGTATTGCTCCTCTGGGTCCGGTTTACCTGGGAACAATACTTAAGCAGAAGGGACATGAGGTGACTGTGTATGATGAGGCCAGAGCGCCTGTTTTTAATGAGAAGAAAGGGGAAGTTCATCCTGATTTGTTAAGCTCCGATTTTATCGGACTATCCGTCATTTCACCTGCGGCGAGTCGGGCATTAAAAATGTTAAAAGCCATCAGGAGGCAAAATCCTGGAATAAGAACGGCCGTAGGTGGTCCGCATATTCTGGGCGAAGAGCAGGCAGAGGAATTTGCCCGTTATGCAGATGTGGTTGTACAAAAAGAAGCGGAAAACATCATAGATGATATTATCAGCGGCGATTTGAACGGCATAGTTGAAGGCACCATGGTTGAAGATCTTGATGAAATACCTGTTCCTGGCCTTAACCTGGTGGATCAGTCAAAAAAGCAGTTCCTGGATTTCTTTAAACTGACCCCTGTATCAACCTCGCGGGGGTGCCCGAGAAACTGTGAATTCTGCAGCGTCAGTAATATTCATGGGAAGCGTGTACGCCGGCGTTCTCCGGAACTGGTTATGGAGGAACTGAAACAAAGATTGAAAGAAGGATATAAACGTATTTTCTTTGTAGATGATAATTTTTCCGTTCAGCCATCTAAACGAATTCCTCTCCTGGAGGCAATGATTAACGAAAGAGATAAAGGTCTCTGGTTTGAGAGTATGATCATTCAGGATGAAGTCCCGGCCCTCTTGAGAGGCGGAGATGATTATGTTGAACTGCTGAAAAAGGCAGGCATCAAGAATGTGATGCTGGGTGTGGAGAGCTTTGATGATGAAAAGCTCAAAGCCATGCACAAGACGCAAAGCAAAACCGACTCCGAGGAAGCACTGCGATTGCTGCGCAGGCACGGCTTGATCATATATGCTTTTGGCATGGCCAAACCGGAGATAGATGACAGGGAAAGCATCCGGTATCAATTCAAAAAGTTAAAAGAAGAAGGGGTTACTTATGCCGACATGACTATTGAAACCCCCATCCCCGGTACCGAATACTGGGAAAAATACAAGAATCACTTAACGGCCATGAATAACGGTTCACCTGATTGGGACAAGTGGACCTTTCTTGCACCGGTAATACCCACCAGGCATTTGAGCCAGGAAGTCTTCCAGAAAGAAGTGAAAAGAAGCATGCAGCGTTTTTATTCTCCATGGCGCGCATTGAAAGAAATTTTTAAGGGCCAGATCCGCAAGGCACTGACGATATTCTATGTATGGTTGTCTACCGGTAGGATGTATAGTTAAAAATCTGTTTGATGTCGGAGAACATTGCTGGCTCGGCCTTGGGGATATTGCTGAAATGTTCCGATTTAATAATGGTTGGTTGGGACTTTATGATACCCCCGCATGGAGAATTATATCGCCTCTCTGAGCATTCCATTCAGCAGGGAAGCCAACCGGTAAAATTTCCGGAGGTTACCAACAGTAGATGGATGATCAATGATCCGACTTACAGATAAATATTAACAGCCAAATGGGATAGTTTGGCTGTTAATACTGTTTTTATTCTGTTAAACCTATTGTCCTCACTATGAATACCACAGATCAACCAATAATGTACCGGACAGACTTCAATGGCCTCCATTCTTTATAAATTGCCAATTGCCAACTTATTTACTCCAGTCCCAATAGCCTCCTGTTCAGCTTTTCATCTGCACCGCCGCCACCGCCGGCAAAATCTTCAAAGGATTTTTCCGATTTCTGGATAATGTGCCTGGCAATAAAAGGAGCACCTTCTGCGGCCCCATCTTCAGGATTCTTAAGCGCACATTCCCATTCCAGCACCGGCCATCCTTCAAAGTCGTACTGGGCCAGTTTACTGAATATGCCTTTGAAATCTACGTCACCATCTCCAAGAGAACGGAATCTGGCCGGGCGGTTTACCCAGTCCTGGTATCCTCCGTACATTCCGCATCTGCCATTGGGCTTGAATTCTGCATCTTTCACATGGAACATCTTGATCTTTTCATGGTAGATATCAATGAATTCCAAATAATCCAGTTGTTGCAAAACGAAATGACTCGGGTCATAAAGAATGTTAACCCTGGGATGATTGTTGGTGGCTTCAAGGAACCGTTCGTAGGTAACGCCATCATGCAGATCTTCACAGGGGTG
>CAYNPZ010000142.1:4061-9814 GCA_964399175.1 uncultured Bacteroidales bacterium
CGGGCTTTCGGATTGTTGTGGTATTCCGGTGGAGCAAAACTGTCAAACATCTTATCAAACGCAGAATTGACAGCTACCAACTGGCCCTGAATGTGAGTAGCCAGCTCGGTAATTTCACAACCGGCATCATTGACAATGCCTTTTACTTCATCGGCATAGGTCTGGCTTTCTGCCAGTTTTTTCAGGTCTACACAGCGTGGGTCAAAAGTAGGGATCTGTACTCCCTTATATCCCAGCTTGGCCATGTATTTACAAATGTTTTCCAGGTTGTTGAAGGGTTCTTCATCACCCATGAATTGTGCTAAATATACTGCAGGTCCTTTCATATGGCTAAAATTTTAAGGATGAATAATTGATTGGTTTGTTATAGCGGAGGGTTTGGCAGCTATTATCAAAATTTGCAGAAATATTGCGTATGGCAATTGACAATAGCCGCCAAACACTTTGAACAGGGCATAATTAAAATTTATGATTTGAATTTGGTCCACTTTTTATCACTCTTGCCGGATTCCACTGTTGATTCCAGGAATGCCATGCCTCTTACCCCATCGTGAACGGTGGGGAAGTCATTAAATTTGGGATCAGGTTTCTTTCCGTCCAGCTTGGCACCTAAAGTCAGGGCAAAATTCCTGTAGATGTTAGCGAATGCTTCTATAAATCCTTCCGGATGTCCTGCGGGAACCCGGGTATGAAGCAATGCATTTTCGGAAAGAAAATCAAAACCTGCTCCTGTTCGATACACTTCCATTGGACGGTCGTTATATTTAAGCACAAGGGTGTTGGGTTCCTGCTGGCGCCATTCTAATCCGCCTTTTTCACCATAAACCCTTATGTTCAGATTGTTTTCCTCTCCCACGCTGATCTGGCTTGCATGTAGTACGCCGCTGGCGCCACTGTCAAACTTCAGCAGGATGTTGCCGTCATCTTCCAGGGTCCTGCCTTCAACAAAAGTATGCAGGTCTGCACACATCTCAGAGATTTTCAGTCCGGTTATGAATTCGGACAGGTTTTCTGCGTGGGTGCCGATGTCTCCCATACAACTTGCAATACCTGCCTTTTTGGGGTCCATTCTCCATGAAGCCTGTTTCTGACCGGTTTCTTCAAGTTTATCGGCAAGCCATCCCTGGGGGTATTCAACCACAATTTTTCTGATTTTCCCAATCTTTCCATCTTTTACCATATCCCGTGCCTGTTTGACCATGGGATAACCCGTGTAATTGTGGGTGAGTGCAAAGAGCAGCCCGCTTTTGTCAACCAGCTTTTCCAGTTCCTTCGCTTCATCAAGGTTATAGGTCATGGGCTTGTCGCAAACTACATGAAATCCGTTTTCCAGTGCCATCTTTGCCGGTGGGAAATGCATGTAGTTGGGTGTTGCAATGGAAACGAAATCCATTTTTTCACCTTCGGGCAAAGCTTTTTCCTTCTCGATCATCTCTTCATAACTGCCATATACGCGATCGTCAGGCAGAAACAATTCCTTCCCGGATGCTTTTGACTTTTCGGGGCTGCTGCTGAAAGCCCCGCAAACCAGTTCAATCTTGCCGTCCAGTGCGGCGGCGCTGCGGTGAACTGCGCCTATAAATGCGTCTTTTCCACCGCCTACCATGCCCATTCGGATTTTTCTGTTCATAAATGTATGTTTTTCGGTTAAAAAATCATTCAATTGCTAAAGATAATAAATATCGGTTGAGTCTCATAGTATCGGGGAATGAAATTTGAAATATTCTGCCAGTCAGTTGATTCTCTGGCGTGATTTTCCTGTTTTTATCAGCTATATATTCTTTTTACCCTTTTTAGACTGAACTAAAATTTTGTTTGAATAATTGCGATTGGTAATAGAATTCATTACTTTAACAATAGAATTGATATCAGGAAAACCCTATTGAATGAGTCATCAAGTTAAATCTCTCTATAATTTTACATCATGAAAAACAAAGAAAATCTGGTATTGCTTGACAAGATCACCGGCAACAGGACAGGAAGAATCCTGACTTCCATTACAGTTTTAATCATTCTTGGCTATTTTATTTATGCATGGATAATGAATGGCGTGGACGTGGCTTTCATCTATTTTTTAAGCAATGTATTGCTCTTTTTGATGTATAGTGTACTGGCATATTTCATTATTTATTTGGCAGATCTTTTCATTTATTGGGGCAAAAAAAATTTGCTGAATGAAAAAATAAAAAGCGGACGCTTCCCAAAATATCATGATACCATTGCCATCATCATCGGGGCTCTGAGAATGGTTATGGTTGGCTGGGGTTCTTTTTCATTTTCAAACTTCATTCAGTTAATTTAATCCATTTTTGAAGCAATAAGATATCCGCTTCACCCAAAGCAAGGATGAGCAATACGTATATGCCATTTGCTCGGATTATTCTGCCGATACAATTGAAATACAATCCGTTTATTTGGATAATCGTGCTTCCGTGACATGCTCGGCACCGGCAGGGAGTTGAAATGGACAAAAAAACCGGGTAGAATTGCCGTTGAAATTCCAGAATCGCTTAAAAAACCAACAAAACATGCCTATGTCCTTAAGCTTGAGATGGAATGATTTTAGAAAGTGCTTCAGCATGAGTGCATTCCCAATTTTTTTTAATCCATCCTCCTTTATTTCATCCGGCACCAGCCGGATTCCGGTTCTGTCCTACTTTTGGTACCCGCCCGGCAGCTGCCGGGCGGGCCTACAAAGATTTCAGGCCTACGGTCTTACATTAAGAATTACCATATAGCTGAGATTTTATTTAATTTTTATCGTATTTTTCGTGGGCTTTTTGAAGTGTTCACGTATATGATAACAATCAATATCTAAAATCATGAAAAAATTCAGGTATTGCCTTCCGTGTATACTACTTATTCTATTATGGAGTTGCTCAAAAGAAGAAGATGAACTGCAACCCAAACCTCCGGTTGTGGAGATTTCCGCTCCGGAAGATGGAACGACCATTGAAAAAGGGACCGAAATAGTGATCGAGATTAACGCTTCGGATCCCGACAGCAAGGTTGAACTGGTTCAATTGTTCATCAACCGGGATAATATCGCTTACTGGGAAGCACCTCCCTATGAACAGATATGGAAAACTGCCGGCCTTGATACAGGTGAATATTATATTAATGTAACGGCTGAAGACGACCAGGACTTTTCTGCACAGGCTTCTATATCCGTTCAAATTACTGAAACAACCGGGAGTACTGAGAAAGCTTATACAATTAGCGGGATTTTGAAGGGAAGATATACCGGTTCACCTTTACAAGGGGTTGTAATGAATCTGGGGGACAGCGTTTCCACTACGACTTCTGATGGCCGGTTTCAGTTTACAGATAATGTAACAGGTAACCGGACGGTTTATTCAACTATTTCTGATAGTTACATACCCGTTCAATACTCCTGGAATCTTGAAGCAGACAATGATTATGAATTTGATATGTATGCTTATCCCAGACCTTCCGGTGTCAATGTGCAGAATGCCCAATTTATCCGGGGAGTCTCTTTATTCGATGCCGGTCCCTGGATGGCCCAGGATTTATACCCCGAGGCATTCAATAACACTTTCGATCAACTGAATGATATACATGCCAATCTGGTTACCGTTTTCGACCCGGTTTTTGTTACAGCGGTGGGTGAGGATTCCGTTGCCATGAGTACTTCTGCCAATTCACAGTACGAATGGTCGATGCTTAATCATGATCAGTATTCCACATTGTCATCGGAAGGGGCATTCCGCAACCTGGATATGATGTATTGGTTTGGTGTGTGGCCGCATAATGAACAACAACTGGACGGTCGATTTCTATGAACAGGCCGACCTCTACCAGGGCATCCTGAAGGCAGTGAATGAGACCTCGCTGGATATACAGGGAGTGATTTCCCATGGTTATATGTATTACGACCGTTTCACCCAATATGAACCCAGAAACATGAAAACTGCCTTTCAAAAGGCGGCCTCCGTAAGAGGCAAACCGGCTGAAAAGATCCTGGAATACTGGTTTGCACACATGGAAGGCAATTGACGTAAAAATTCTTCTTCCATTTGCTTCTGAGCCTACTTATTTTTCAACTTACAGAATGAATTGGCGCTCAGTTAAACAGGTATATTTGAAAAGGAATCGCTTTTACTGGTCGGGATGATCTTTTATCATTCCCGGCAGATTTTTTATAGTTTTGGTAATGGATTCGTTCTTTGGAACTATCAAACCAAATACCAATAGCTATGAAAACCAGTTTAGATCGCCGGAATTTCCTGAAGAAGACAACAATTGCCAGTCTCAGTCTGACTTTGGCTCCCGGAATTGTTTTCGGAAAGAATGCTTCAACCCGGCAAAGTTCTGTATCCATAGGTTTTATCGGAGTTGGCGGACACGGTCACCACCTTATTGAGCATGCCCTAAAGGTAAAGGATGTTACCGTAAAGGCCATTTGCGACATTAAAAAAGAGAATCTGGAGCGGGGGCTGAATATGGTAGAGAAGGCTACCGGTAAACGTCCTGCGGGATATGGGGAACATGAATACATTTACCGCGAGATGCTGGAAAAAGAAGACTTGGATGCCGTGCTCATTGCTACTCCCTGGCGTTGGCATATTCCTATGGCTATTGATACTATGAAATCAGGTGCTTATGCTGCAGTGGAAGCCGGAGCTGCTTCCACGGTCAAGGAATGCTGGGATCTGGTAGAAACGGCAGAATCCACCGGCTTTCATACCATGCTGCTGGAGAATCATTGTTATGACCGCTGGAATATGGCCATTCTTAATATGGTACGGGAAGGAGTGTTTGGAGAGTTGCTGCATTGCCATTGCGGATACGAACATGATCTCCGGGGCCGCCTTGTCACGGGGAAAGGTTCCGGCATAAGCAGAAAAGATGCCGCAGGCGGGGATTATCGTACATTACAGAACCTGAAAAGAAATGGAGATCTTTACCCTACGCATGGAATTGGTCCTGTTTCTCAGTGTCTTGATGTTCACCGGGGCAACCGGTTTACTGGTTTGGTCTCCATGTCCACCAAATCTGCAGGTTTAAAGCTTTGGGCAGAACAAAACCTTGAAGCCGGTCACCCGGCCCGTGATTTTGACTGGCAGATGGGCGATATCGTAACCACCATGATCCGTTGCTATAATGGAGAAACCGTGGTGATGAATTTTGATACGCGGGCACCGAGACCTTATTCCAATATGCGTCGTGTTCAGGGGACAAAGGGAATTTGGTTGCAGGATGGGAATGCCTCTTCTCTTGATAAATCTGTGATTCATATTGAAGGGAAAAGTCCCCACCATGAATGGGAACCCTTTGCTTCCTATCAAAAGAATTATGAACATCCGTTATGGCAACGTTACCGGAAAGAAGGAGTTGTTGGCGGACATCGGGGAAGCGGTTTTCTCAAGGTCCGGGGATTTATTGAAGCGGTTCGCCGCCAGGAACGTACCCCTATCGACACCTACGATACGGCAGCCTGGAAAGCCATATCCCCGCTTTCTGAGCAGTCCATAGAAAAGGGTAGCCAAACAGTGACCTTCCCCGATTTTACCAACAGGAAATGGATGACCAACAAGCCGCTGTTTGGCTTGACGGATGAATATTAGAGACAAATATGGGAAACATTTTTCCCATTAATGGGAGTTATTGTTTTTTATTAGGAATATAGCCAGGCTCATTAGTGAATTTCGATTATTAATTCATCCCATCTGGATATCTTTGTACCTTAACTCGTTTCATCTGCAGGTCTTTTGCCTCTTGCCCCTGTAGGG
>CAYNPZ010000143.1:0-9801 GCA_964399175.1 uncultured Bacteroidales bacterium
GTAGCTATGGTACGGGGCAGCACACTGCTGTCACCCTTAAAATAATAACTTTTGGCATTCTCCACGATCAACCGGGCGGCGTTAAGCATCAGCTCTCTGCGTTTTGCATGCGTTGCCAGCACCGTTCCGTTACCGGGCAATGCCAAACCCAATGCCTCAGCCAGGCAATTCATGGAATTGGCTGTAAACATACCAGAACAGGAACCACAAGTAGGGCATGCAACCTGTTCAGTTTGTGCAAGCTGCTCATCGGTATAAGCCGAATCCGCGCCCCGGACAATGGCATCTATCAGGTCGAGAGATTCACCATTGCTCTTTCCGGCCTCCATGGGTCCGCCGGAAACATATACAAAAGGTATGTTCAGTCTCATGGCGGCCATCAGCATACCCGGAACAATCTTGTCACAGTTTCCTATGGCAATCAAAGCATCGGCCATATGGGCATTGCACATATATTCGATGCTGTCGGCTATGATCTCGCGGGAAGGAAGGGAATACAGCATGCCGTCATGTCCCATGGCGATGCCATCGTCAATGGCTATGGTATTGAATTCGGCAGCAAAACAGCCCAGCTTTTCAATTTCCGATTTAATCATCTGGCCTGTTTCATGCAGATGGACATGACCGGGAACAAACTGCGAAAAAGAATTGGCTACTGCAATGACCGGCTGACCGATATGGTCATCCTTCATGCCGTTGGCACGCCAGAGACTCCTGGCGCCCGTCCTTTGCCGGCCAAAAGTAGTTTCTCTGCTTCGCAGCTGTTTTTTTCCGTTTGAACCGTTGTCTTCCTTCATAGCTTAATTTCAAAAAAAAGCGCCTTTCTTTGGGAAATGGCGCTTTATGACTTTTCATACTGCACACCATTTCCCTTTCAGCATCTCACGAAAATGCCGGGAAAAACATGAATCGAAATGATGTACAATAAAAACCGCATAACCCTTTTAAATTTTTATTTCAACACAAAAATAAAAGGGCTGTTCGAAATGGTAAAATCAAAATACAACGATAATACGATCTTTAATAGAAAAAAACTCCTTTTTATTTACCTGGACGGCAAATATTTATCGCTCTATGCAGAGAGGTATTTTTACAATGGCAAGCGTAAAATATGGCATGTAATTCCTCAGTTAGTGAATGGTTTCAAACCGGGTAAGGAAAGCATCAATATACAAATCACAAATATCAAACAAATTCCAATAATTAATTTCAAATGACCCAAAGTTGGCGACTAAAACCATTAGGCTTTTATCCAATATTATTCATCCCGTAAGGTATAAGCCGGGTTCGTATTGGCAGCTTTCAGGGCCTGCCCCCCGGTGGTGATAACAGCTATGATAAGGGCCAAAACCGATGAGAAAAGAAATGGCATCAGGCCTATTTCAATCCGAAAGGCAAAGTTATCCAGCCACAAGCTCATGAGATAGTACGTAACCGGCCAGGCAATTAATGTGGCAACGATCAGCAAAACAAACACCTCTTTATACAGTATGTGCAGAATATGATTGATTCTGGCTCCCAATACTTTTCGGATGCCTATTTCCTTGGTCCGTTTCTCAGCCATAAAAGCATAGAGACCAAACAATCCCAAACAGGCAATGAAAATGGCCAGCAGGGAAAATATGGTAAATATTTTTGCTGTGCGCTGCTCGGCGGCATATAAGCTATTATAGTCACTATCCATGAAGAAATAACCAAAAGGCTGATCATTGGTAAACTGACTCCATTTTTCCTTTATATAATCAATGGTTTGACCCAGATTTCCGGTATTCACCTTAACGGGCATATACTGGTAAAATTTCTGATCGAAGTAGAGTTTCTGATCATAATACATCAGGGCCAGCGGCCGGATCTGCTTGTGAAGGGATTCAAAATGATAATTATTAATTACTCCGATGATGGTATATTTATTCTTTCCGAGTTTCAGCCATTTGCTTTAGTAATTTAAAATACAATGACTTGAATTGATATTTAAAGGGTTTGATGTATGCTTCATTGTTCGAAATCATTACAGGAGTGTACGATAATGGACGAAAAACATAATTATCAATTGTCAGTGAACCAAAAATATTTCTTTGTGTTCCTTTTATAGTTTTATAACAGCATTCAGCACACACATAAACCACGAAACTATTTTGACAAAATTCTAATGGTCACTGATCTATAATTATTTTATCCTATGCTTAAGTTTATCAAACGTATTGAAAAATATTTGATTTGGGGTATTATTCTTGTCATGTTCCTGATACTCATTCTGGCTTTTGTGGATATACTTTACGAAATCAAAGAAAAAATTCTGGAGGATCCTCAATTTATTATCGATGCCAATGGTCTGATGAAACTTTTCAGCATCTTCCTGATTCTGCTCATCGGCCTTGAACTTCTCGAAACAGTTAAAACCTATCTGGAAGATGACAAGGTTCATGTGGAATTCATCATTCTGGTCGCCATCATTGCAATAGCCCGGAAGGCCATAGTCTGGGATTTTAGCACTTACGGGAAAGGCGAATTGCTTAGTCTGGCAGCAATGATTGTAGCCCTTGGTGTCACCTACTTCCTGGTAAAAAAAGCAGATATCAGTATCAAAAGAAAAAGCAACAATACAAGTTCTTCTCAGGAATCCTCCGGGACTTAAAAAACCAATGAAATAAAAAATCTAAAGCCGGAATATCCGCAAAACGGCTATCCCGGCTTCAACTCAAAACTGCTTCAAAACGCAACGACTTACACTGCAGATTTAGGATCTATATTCAGACTTTCTCACTTTCTGCATTTTCAGTAATCTATTATGTAATTTTATCTAATGCAATATTGCAACGTAAAGATTGCATTGTATTGTATTCAAACAGATTTTCGAAACGAGGAACATATAAAAAACCATAGTCCGGGCAGGAGCTTACTGAATAAGCAGTTTATAGGGAATACGTAACTTTTTGTGTAAGTTCTTAATCATTCTTAGATTCAAATTCCTTTACATTTTCAAAATGTGCCCGTTTCAACCCTTTTTTGATTACTGACAGTTGTTTTTCACTGTCTGGATGTTTCCTTATATGCTCCTTAAATCTTCTAAAAGTGCTAACATGCATCTGCTGTTTATTTAATACGATCAAAGGTGATAAAATGTTGTCAAATTGTCAACTTATCTGATATTTTTCTCAAATCGATCCATAGAACTCCTAATCAGCATTGGTCTGAATACCCTGTGGATAACTTAATCATTATTGTTAAAAACAAGGCAATCCACCATAACTTAATCCCAGAATAATTTGGGACATTTGAATAAAAACTGAAGAATTATGGATTTCATCGCAGACCTTCATATACACTCCCATCACTCGATGGCTACGAGCAAACAACTTCGCCCGGAATATCTGGATTACCGGGCACGCATCAAGGGCATCAAAGTTGTTGGTACGGGCGATTTCACCCATCCGGCATGGCTTAAAGAATTGAAAGAAAAGCTGGAACCTGCCGAACCGGGTCTTTTCAAACTCAGGGAAGATTATAAGCTGGAAAATATAATACCTGAAACGGCTGAAAACAGTGTAAGGTTTATGCTAACGGCCGAAATCAGCAACATTTACAAGAAGAACGGACACGTTCGGAAAATCCACAGTGTGCTCTTTGCCCCGGATTTTGAGACCGTAGAAAAAATTCAGCAGAAACTTTCGGCCATGAATTTCAACATTACTTCCGACGGCAGACCAATTCTGGGTCTTGATGTACGGGACCTGCTTGAGATCACCCTGGAGGCCAATGAAAGAAATTTCTTTATTCCCGCCCACATCTGGACCCCATGGTTCTCGGTATTCGGCTCCAAATCAGGTTTCGATTCCATGGAAGAATGTTTCGAAGATCTTACCGGCCACATCTATGCAGCGGAAACCGGTCTTTCCACAGATCCACCGCTGAACTGGATGTGTAGCTTCCTTGACCGGTATACGCTCGTATCCAACTCGGATGCCCACTCTCCCGAAAAGCTGGGCCGGAACGCCAATCTTTTCAAAACAGAACCGGATTATGATGCCATGATAGATGCCCTGAAAACGGGTGACCCGGGGAAATTCGGCGGAACATTCGACATGTTCCCTCAGGAAGGCAAATATCATTACGATGGCCACCGCAAATGCGGGATCAGATGGACGCCGGTAGAAACCCTGAAACACGGAGGCATTTGTCCGGTATGTGGAAAAAAGGTGACCGTAGGTGTGACCAACCGGGTGGTTAAGCTTTCAGACCGCGAGGACATCCTTCAACGCAAAAACCGGCTCCCCTACTATTCCATCATTCCCTTGAAGGAGATACTCTCGGAGATTGAGAGCGTAGGAGAAAACTCCAAAAAAATCAGCCGGAAATATGAACAGCTCATCCGGAAGGCAGGAACCGAGTTCAACATACTTCAATACATGCCGGTGGAAGAAGTGAAAACCTTTGGCGGGGAAGTACTGGCCGAGGCCATCCGTCGGATGCGAAACAACGAGGTGATCATCAAAGAAGGATTTGATGGAGAATACGGCCAAATCAAAGTTTTCCGGCCCGATGAAATCAAGTACATCGGCACACAGGAGTCATTGTTCGACACCTCAGCCAGTTTCAATAATCCCGCCAAAAAAAAGCTGATCAATTTTGATCTGGCCGAATACCATCGTCTGGAAAATATGGAATTCAATGCTGACCAGGCCGCTGAAGAAAGCCCTGAATATAATGTTCAGGACCAGGGTCCGCTCAAAGGACTAAACCCGGAACAAGCCGAAGCAGTGAAGCACGGCGAAGGCCCTGCTGCCGTACTGGCTGGCCCGGGCACCGGAAAAACAAGGGTGCTTACACGGAGAATTGCTTACCTCATCAATGAAAAAAATATCGATTCCTCCCTGATTCTTGCGATTACTTTTACCAACAAGGCAGCAGAAGAAATGAAGCAGCGCTGCCAGGAACTGCTGGAACATGATACCGGTGCAGCAAAGATGAACATTTCCACCTTCCATGCATTTGGTTACAACTTCCTTAAAAACCACTCAGAATATATAAAACAAAATCCTAATTTTTCAATTATCGATAAAACCGACAAACGGCAACTCATCAGGGAATTATTCAATATCAGCGATACAGAAGCAAAAAGGTATAGCCGGAGCTTCACTGACATCAAGCAAACCCCCTCGGATGAAGACTCCGGATATGATGAAGAGAAACAAAAGGCCTTCCTAAGCTATCAAAACCGGCTGGCCGAATACAATCTGTTGGACCTGGACGATCTGATATACCTTCCCGTGCATTTACTTGAAAATTATAAAGAGCTCAGGGAAAAGATCAACAGCCAATATCAATGGCTGCTGATTGATGAATTCCAGGACATCAACCTGATGCAATACCAGCTGATACAACTTCTCGCCGGGGATGAAAAAGCCAACTTCTTTGTGATCGGTGATCCCAACCAGGCCATCTATGGTTTCCGCGGCTCCAGCACACGGTTTATCAGCCGTTTCATGGAAGATTACCGGGAAACAAAGGTCTATAAGCTCCACACCAGCTACCGTTGTTCAAAAACCATCCTGAAAGCATCCGGAGATGTATTGCAGGAAGAAAGCCTGCAGGGGTTGAGTGATGGGGTGGAAATAAAAATATCCCCTCAACAGACCGACAAAAGTGAAGCAGAATACATTGCCCGCACAATTGAATCACTCAGTGGTGGGTTGCGCTTCTTTTCCATGGACAGTGACGTAACGCAGGGCGAAAGCGATGAACAGATCGAAAGCCTGTCGGATTTTGCCATACTCTGCCGCACCAAAGCCCAGATGAAGGTCATCGAAAAAGCTTTGCTGGATCATACCATTCCTTACCAGCTCATAGCCGAAGATGAATTTTTCTCCCAACCTTTGGTAAAAGAAATGTCCAACCTGCTTAAATGTGCCGAAGATCCGGAAAATCCCTTCCTGAGAAACAAACTGGAGCGGCTGAATCCATCCCGGAGCGGATTAAATCAGGGCCTCACGGAAATAAAAGGGCGGAGTAAGCTGAAAGACAAGATCCAATACGCTTATGATACATTGATCAGCGATTCACAAAACGGAAAAGAAGAAGTTTTCCGTAAACTTTTGGATCTGGCCGAATATTATGACGACAGGACAAACGAATTCATCAGATACCTGACGCTGGGCAGTTCCTCTGATGCCTATGACCATCACACCGAAAAGGTAACCGTGATGACGCTTCATGCGTCGAAAGGCCTGGAATTTAAATGCGTGTTCATTGCCGGATGCGAAGATGGCCTGATTCCCTATACCTTTTTTAAAAACCAGGAAACCGACCGCGAGGAAGAAAAACGCCTGGTCTATGTGGGGATGACGCGTGCCAAATCTTACCTTTACCTCACCCATGCGGGAAAAAGGTTTATCATGGGACAGGAACGAACCATGCAGCGGAGCCCCTTCCTGAACCGGATAGAGAAAGAACTCACGGAAGTGGAAAAGAACACCTACAAAAAGAAAAAACAGGACGATTCGCAGTTGAAGCTGTTTTGACACTGTAGAAAATGGTGGAACTAACCAATCATTTGCTGTCCGGCAGATCGCTCTGTCATCCCTGACGGGATTCCCATTACGTTGGGCGCAATATTACCGGGGTTTACACCCCGGCCTACAGCGATACCAGGCCTGACATATTTGTAGGCCCGACCGGCAGCTGCCGGTCGGGTTTACAGAAGCCACCTCCTCTATTTGGAATGCAGTAGGCATGAAACATAAGAGAATGTCTGTAATAAGCTGAGAATCCCACGCTGTTTATTATCTTCAAAAAAAATTCCTTTTCCTTTGTAAGGTTTTGGATCTGCAACCGACTACCTCTACAATCAGTTGAATTCGCAGCTAACTGTAAAATGATCCGCTGGAATTCAATGATGTTTTGTACTTATTTAATGTAGAACCAAATCTTTGAACTATGAGAACCACAAAATCCATTATCACAAGCTTCATACTGATGTTCATATTCTCGATGTCAGTGATGGCTCAGTCAGAATCCGAAGTAATTGCAGTAATCAACAAAGCCGACTGGTGTCCGGTTTGCGAGAAAAACGGCGAAAGGGCCATGAAGGCGCTTAAAGGCAGCAATGAGGACGGCGCTGTTAAGTTCATTGGCAATGATCTTACCGATGAACAGACAAAAGCCAAATCCAAAGAAAAGCTTAAGGAATATGGCCTGTATGAAAAAACGAAATCCTACGACGGAACCGGCGTTGTATTTTTCTTTGATGCAGAATCCAAAGAACTGATTGATAAGATCAGCGTGGCAAAATCAAGCCGGAAACTGGCAGAGGCCGTGCAGAAGGCTTCAAAGGATTAATGAAGAACCGCATGGCCTGCTGAATCATAAGGTTTTTAGAAAATTACAACATGTAGAGAGGCACGGCCGTGCCTCTCTATTATATGACAGACCCTCATGACAAAACCCGTTTGACGTATCGTTCTGTCATCCAAGAAGGGATTCCCATACCCGTTGGGTTACCATATTCCCAGGGTTTACCCCCCGGCGCACCCAAAGATGTCAGGCCTTACACTATAAATTACCATTTTAAATCAAGAGTTTATTTAATTCTTTTGCAGACTGTAAACCGAAATCCCGCTGTGGAATGACATCAGAATAAACAATTCAAAAAAAATTTACCCCTTCTATCCCCCACCATTATTAAAAAAATCTCAATTTCAGATTTTTTTCCGGCAGGAGATTAATAAAACTGTTGCATCGTATGAAAATAATCCTTAAATTGTCACCTGTATTACTTATCCTTCTGAACGCGCTGTAGAAGAAGGTTTTTTTTACAGAATCATAATCAATAACATTTAAAATAAAAAGACTTATGAAAAATTTAATTGACTTTAATCTTACCAGTGAAGAACAAACTAAGGTGGAGAATGCATTTGGTACCCTCCGCCAGATACTTGTACCCAAGTTGGTGAACTTATCTCCTGAAGATATCAGGAATATGGTGAATATGGGCAACAAAAACATGAGCTTTGCTTCCAAGGCTGCAGAGATTGCCGATAAAAACCCGCATTTGGTTCCGGATGTTTTCGATCTGGATGCCTTCCGGACCGATCTGGATTCCACGTTTATCCTTCGTGACCTAAAGCGAACAGCGGATACACTGGCCAACCTGATCAGCGATTCACTGGCCCTTGCAGGCAGTGAAGCCCTTCAGGCAGCTTTTGCCTTCTATGCATATCTGAAGGTAGCGGTAAAAATGAACGTGCCCGGTGCCGAAACAGCCTATAATGAACTGTCCGAATATTTCCCGGGCAGAGATCAGAAAAGGACAGATGAAGAAACCACTGAGGAAGCTACATGACGCCAGATGATCCTTGTCAATAAAGAGTCTGTATCTTCAGCGCGGGTACAGACTCTTTAATCTTTATTCCCAAACACCCTTTCAGACATCTCCCTTATTATCAGATATTCCATATATCATCATCCATGTTCCAAACATCAAAATTGATATCCGGTATATCCCCATCGATATTTTGAACATCGCCATCCATATCCCCGATATCTCCAACCATATTTCAGATATGGAAATTGATATCCGTAATATCGATGATGATATTTCGGATATCCCTTTTCATATTAAAACCCATCCCTACCAATATACAGAATATCCCTCTTTATATATTCAATATCATATTTTATATCTGGTATATAAAACTCGATATCCCGGATATCGGCCTTCCTGTGTCAAACATCCAGACCGAATTCTGAAAAATTGCCTTTTCTTACCAACAGATGAAAACATAAATCATCTGTTTCAATTCTATATAATTATGGCTATCTTCGCCTTCAATTATGCAAGTTACCGATCAGCTAAATAATACGGTGAATATCCCGGATGAACCCCGGCGGATCATCTCGCTGGTGCCTCCCATTACTGAGTTGCTGTTCGACCTGGATCTGGAACGGAAAATCAGCGGAAGAACCAGGTTTTGTATCCATCCGAAGGAAAAAGTACACAGGATACCTGTTGTTGGAGGGGTCATGGGCTTGAATTTTCAGGAAATAGAAGACAAACAGCCGGATCTTATTCTGGCATCCAGGGAGGAGAATGCAATGGGTGAGATCACAGACCTGTCGAAAGAATTCCCGGTTTGGGTGAGCGATGTGCACAACCTGAATGACGCCTTTTCCATGATTCAAGCCATAGGATCGATATGCAACAGGAATGAGAAAGCCCTTGCCCTGACCAAACAGATAGAAGAAGCTTTCAGCGGGCTGCAGCATATCCCTGAGAATGTTGTAAAAGTAGCTTATCTGATCTGGAAGAATCCCCTTTATACTATAAATCGCACGACTTTTATACACGACATGCTGAAAAGATGTGGCATAGAAAACGTGTTTGCTTCCAAAGAGGAATCTTATCCGATCATCACTGAAAAGGAGATCCGCGACAAAAAACCCGATTATATTTTTCTTCCCTCCGAACCCTATCAGTTTAAGGAAAAAGACGTTGAATCCTTCAGGGAAAGCTTTCCCAATATTGAAATAAAAAGGGTTGACGGAGAATATTTTACCTGGTACGGATCACATTTAATAAACGCCCCTTCTTATTTCAAACAATTGTTGTAAGTTTGTTACCTTAAATGCATTAAAATCCATCAAGATGAAACGAGCTGTCTTTCCGGGATCATTTGATCCCTTCACCATAGGGCATGAATCCATTGTGAGGAGGGCCCTTTCGCTGTTTGATGAAATCACCATTTCCGTAGGATACAATGTCAACAAAAAGGGATATTTTTCGCTGGAAGACAGGAAAAGATGGAT
>CAYNPZ010000144.1:0-9790 GCA_964399175.1 uncultured Bacteroidales bacterium
GACCGGAAAGATTTTATGACGATTTTTACATCAATTCCATCAGCCCATTGGGCTTCCTGAAGCTGAACAATAAAGGCAACTGGGTCAACTGCAACTATTACGATTATGAATCTCTTTACCGCGCCCTGGAGGATTTCATTATCTCCACACTGAAAAAACAGATCGGTTTTGGCATTGATACCCGCAAATGTTATATCCTTGGCAAGAAGAATGCCCGCTATTTTGAGCGGATCAACAACAGGGAAAACCTGTTTGGATCTTCTGAGGTGCTGGATCATCCGCGTTATATCGTGCAATATAAGGCACGGGAGAAGGAGGATTATATAAGGGATTACCTGGATAAACTGAGATATTAATAAACAGGGGGAATTAAAAGTACAATCCGGAAAAATTCCAAGCACCAAGCAACAAATTTCAAATAATCTCCAAAATCCAATTATCAAAATCACAAATTCTCCTGAATATTAGTCTCAAGATTTTAATCCTTGGTGGGTTGGTTATATAAGAATTGAATATCGCCTGCCTGCCGGCGAGGGAGGAAATTCATTGTCTGCCGTTGGGGCAGGTATTTGCGATTTGTCCGTCTTCCGACTGGCAGGGAAATTGGTGCTTGGGATTTGTGTATTTTTATTATATTTTTTTAATCTATACGAAAAAAATGGATTCAAACGCTGCGTGATTTTGAAGATTTTTAAAGGGGTAGATTGTTGGGAAAGGTGCTGAAGGATTATGACCGCAGGAAGATCTTCATTAACACCAAGCTTTATGCTGAAGAAGGATTTAAGAGCAAGGAAGAGGTTGTCAGGAGAACCAGGGAGGCCCTGGATCGTTTGCAGACCGACTATGTGGATTGTGTCATGATCCATAGTGCCGATAATTCAAAGATTGTAAAGGATGAGGCTTTCCATAATTTTCGAATTGAGAAGTTGCCATAATTGCAGTTTACAGCGACAAAATTACAGCTTACAGTTAATAAATTGAGCAATAATTTTACCTTTACGAAACCGGTATTAAATAAATGAACTGTCAGCTCCGCCGATTGAATGATGTAGTAGATAGATCCGTTTTATAAGTTGAAATGTTGAGATAGACAACTACTTTTTAGCCACCCGCTCTTCCTGGTCCTCACTTTGCATGTATTCTTCTTCCCATATGTCTTTTGTCAGTTCTTTCAGCTTTTCATCATACTCCACCAGTCTTCTGTAATATTCGCTGTCGTTCCTTGATTCTTCGGCCTCTTTGCTTTCACCCCGTGCATCTTCCGTCAAAATGTTGTGGTAAAAGTTCTTGTAATGGTCCCTGATGGAACATGGCATTAGCCAGTTGTGCGTATTATCGGGATGATCGTAACCGTGGCCCATTTTGCTCTGCCATTTTCTACCATTCTTCATAAGATCGGAGAACAAGGCCTCAACCAATGATTTTCCATTGTTATACAGGTCATACACGTTATCCACATAATAGGGCACAAAGACGCAGGGCATGATGTTTCCGTTCCAGTCGATGTAGAAATATCCACCTCTGCGGCCGTAGGCGATGCAACCATTAGAGAGCACCCCGCTGTTCCAGAAATCAGCTACGCTGTATTTTTTCTGAGTAACCTGTTCCTCCCATTTCCTGTAAAGTTCGACACGTTTTTCAGGAGATACCATCAAATCGAAGGCATGGTTGCTGCGGCCAATAGGCATAAGCTGAAACTGCCACATATAGGTTGCCCCCTGTTGATTGAAGTAGAAATCATAAAAGTCATCCTCAAGCAGTACATCGGCATTTTCACTGGTGGCGGTTACTGAGACACCAAACGGTACACCAGCATTCCTTAGATTTTCAAAGGCCTGAAGAATTTTCTGATGAACGCCCTTTCCTCTTCTTTTATCTGTATCCGCTTCATAACCTTCTATAGAAACGGCCGGGGTAACGTTGGCCAGCTTTTCAAGTCTTTCGGCTATTTCAGGAGTAATAAGGGTTCCGTTGGTATATACCAGGAAGAAAATGTCGTTGTACTTCTCAAAGATGTCCAGCATGGTTTTACCTTCGCTTTTGTAGAGGAAAGGCTCGCCTCCGCTTATAACGACAAAATTGCTGTGTAGGGTGTCCCGTGCCTCTCCCACAATCCAGTCTACCATATGATAAGGCAGTTTGGCTCCGGCATTGGGATCGGATGCAGCATAACAACCTGTACAGTTCAGATTACATGCTTTGGTAGGCGAGAGCACAATAAAGTTTGGCGGATATTTGCCATACTGGTTTTTGAATTCCTCCAGCTTTTCACTGTATCTTTGTTTTCGGAGATAAGAATTGGTCAGCATGAGGTTTGAGATCCTGCTAAATACATTCCGGGAGAGATACCCTTTTTCTACGTTTTGCAGCGCACAGCGAAGCAGGGAACTCAGGAATTGAAATTTTCTAACTTTTGCCTTGTGTATGGTTTTATCGCTATTCTCAACAAAAGAAGTGTAAATGTAATTGTCAAGCTTTTTGAGGAGATAATTCCGTGAATATTTATTGTTTAAAAACTCCCGCAAGACCTTCATAAAGATAATATCTTTCATAAGCCTTACTTTTTAATTGTTAAATAAATATCACTTCTTATTGTTTTTATGACGAATTACATTTATAAATATTATGTTAAATTATATTAATTCTTATTAAATGATTCGTTAATCTGATATCATTCAGCTTTATCTTTTATCTTTTGTATGGTATAGTTTACGGGTGAAATGCTGTTTTTGTCTGCCTCACTTAAGGCTTCAAATTCCTCAAGTGTTTCATGCAGCGCATAGCAAGCATCTTTATAGTTTAGTCCGCAAATTTCAGAGATCAGCCGTATACCTCTGTCCCGGAGTTTTTTATTTGATATGTTCACCCAGCTCATCCAATTGCTGGTGACGCGGCCCATCATCACCATGGTTCCTGTTGAAATGGTATTAAGGGTAAGTTTAACGATTAAACGCTCCATTAAATGCAAGGGAGAGGCTGGTATATCGTCTTCAACCAGGTAATCGGCAGATTCACTGGTATTTCCGATGACAAAAGTACGTTGCTGGTCGTAAACTTCCGCACTTTGACGGAATGTTTCCATAAAAGTGTCGAAATCTTTTTTACGGGTTTCACGACCACTGTTGATGGCTACTGCAACATTGGGCTTTCTGGAGGTTCTGGAATGATCTTCTTCATTTCCTATAAGAAATTTCAGCAGTTCCTGTTTGTTGATTCTGGGCGGAGCAGAGGCAACGGCTTCGGTTCCCAGTTTCTTAAATAGGTTGGTGTCCCAGTTCAGACAACGGGGTGGCCTGCCCAGCATATATTCCCAGGTATCTGGTGTAGATCGCAGCGGGTGCTTAACAAACGACCAGGAAGGGGGCGAGACGTTATCATCGTATTGTTTGTAGGGCGATAACATGAAGGTAGGGGATCGTTCGGTGGTATCAGTAAGGATGTCCATAAGCAGGGCATCCGCAAAATAGGTTACCAGTCCGTTTTCTTGGTAAATATCCCTTTCCAGCTTGATGTATTCGGCAAGGGTTTTGGTATTTTGATTATTGGTGAGGCTGTTCAGCATTTCTTCATAAGATCCGGAATAATTGATTTCATGAAAATTCAGTGATTCCATTTCTTCTTCGGAAAGCAGGGGCTGAAGGATCCGTTTCAGGATCATTTCCAGAGCAGACCCTGCTACCAGCAATTCGGAAGTAGTTGCCTGCATCCGTGTGGAACCGGCAATGGCCATTGGTCCACAGTAAAGATCAAGGACCGTAACTCTGGGATCATCTATGGCTTTACGGGAACGTTCAATGTGTTTTCTTAAAACATCAGTGGGATTGTTGAAAATCAGGAAGGCATTGGCATCCCTGTCGGCAGCTTCTTCCAAAGTGCCCAACACCGAAGAGGTTTCTCCCCCTTCGGTGATGGCCACCATTACATCTCCCTCATTCATTTCCATCTCCCGGGCCTGTTGCTGACCAAATACCATGTAATCTTCGAAAGATTCAACGGCACGTATAAGGGCATAATCCCCGCCGGTCATGATGCTGAAGACAGAATTCTCATAATCTTTTATTTTATCATATATTTCGGGATGAGACTGTTGTACATCCCGGAAAAAGTGCCTCCACATGCCTTCCAGCAAAATACTCAGACGGCCGGTAGAACCGCAACCCGAGAAGACAATTTTCCTTCCGGAAGAAACTGCTTCCACACCGGCTTCTACCATATCCAGGAATTCTTTTCCCTGAAAAATTTTCTCCGCCACCGGCGTGATGTCCCGATCAACGGAAAGAAGTGTTTTAACCCCTTCCATGGGACTGGATTTAAAAATGGCGTCCAGATTCCGGGTTTTGGGATTGGATTGTTCTGTAGGAAGAACCCCAAGGTGAAATTGTTTTTCATTGTTGAGAAAATGTTCGGCTTTCTGATGCGCTTTGCTGTATTGATCGTTGCTCATAATAATTTTTATTAATGCATTTTATTCCTGTTCATTCTCCTGAAATCATATCGTTGTTGTATACCGGTTGCAGCCTGATGGTATAGGAATAAGGCCTGGTTTTCACCTGGTACTCTTCAAGTGGCTCATGAAATTTTGTGCCGACGCCTGAAACCACGTGGTCTATATTGAAATAGACTGCTTCAGCAGGATTGAGCTGCCAGGTATATCTTGCACGGTCAAGGTTATCGGTACTGAAAGGATGTGCGCTGATGTTCAGCAGATCATCGCCGCTCACCAGCCAGCCGGTGCCCTGATCGTTGGTAAATGCTGCCCAGCGCACGTCGCTTCGGTTGCCATAATCGCCCGGCACAATATAGGGTTCATAGAGTTCCTGCACCGTTTTGCTGTGAATGCCTATTCTTGCAGCGTGTTTTCTGCCCGGATAATTTTCTACGGGACCTCTGCCGTACCATTTCAAATGGTCATACTCTTTGTTAAGCACGGCCTGCAGACCAATTTTTGGCAGCCTTTCCGGCAGATCACCCAAAGGGTCAATGTCCTGTGAGATGGTTAATGCTCCGTTACCGAGGATGGTCAGTGTGGTATTTACAATAAATCCGTTCTCCGTTTCAGCCCCGGTGACATTGCTCTCAATGTTCACCCTGTACTTATTGGAACTTTCAGCATTCACCTCAAAAGATTCCACCCGGTGGACCAGTTCATCCAGTCCGGCTTCACGCCATTCCTCCCCGATATGTCTTTGTTCGTTCAGAATGGGAGCACGCCATGCATTAAAACTTAAAGGCTTCTTGAGGTATTCCTTATCCTCATAACTATAAGAAATGATCTTTCCGGTTTGCTTGCTGATCGTGCATTTAAAAAAGGGATTGGCGAAAACCGCGGTGTTGGCTGTTTCTTCCACAGTGATCTCCGGCAGATCCTCCCCGTTCATTACATGTTTTGTTTTCTTCTTGTGGAACGGGAGTTTGAGCTGCTCCCATGCCATTTCGTGGCCATCAGCTAACAATCCATGCTTTCCTTTTAACCTGAAGCTGATTTCAAGCCAGTATTCACTTCCGGGCTTAATTTCCGGCTTTTGATAGATGAGTGAAACGGTGTCGGTATGCGCGGCGGGAACATGGAGGTGCGTATTGCCGGATTGTATCACCTTACCATCTTCCAGTATTTTCCACACGGTGTTTAACTGGTTCAGATTTCTGAAATGGAATTCATTGCTTACTGAAATTTCACCTTTCTCCAGGTTAACTCCTTTCACATGCACGGGCTGAAGGTTTTTGCCTACATGGATCAGTTCAGACTGGGGCTTGCCGTTGGTATAAACAATTCCGTCGGTGGAGTTGGGCTGGGAATAGATGCCATAGCCCAGGTAGCTTCCATGGTGCTCCTTTTTGTCAAATTTCAGCCATAATTTTGCTTCCTTTCCCTGGCCGTTCATTGATTGCTGAACCTCAACCTCAGACAGGGCTTTTTTGTATATCCGGGCCTCATCGATCAGTGCATTGGAAACCCATTCCGTACTCCATGTCCTGCCAATGGTGACGGGTGCCGACCCATCATGAATGGAGCCTTTGTGATCCCTGGTATTCTGTAACTCTCCATCTATATACAGTTTGAGTTCCGATCCGTCATACACACCGGCCACATGATGCCAGTTCTGATACCAGTTGCCCGGAAGGTCGGTATGGACAGCGATGGATTCTCCGTCAAAAATGTTGAATTCCAGGGTTTCACTATCGCTCTGGAGCAATGCATACTGATCACGTCCTTTGGTGATAATGGGGCTTTTGCCTTTCCAGGGGCGGGGATAAACCCAGGCGCTCAATGTGAGGGCTTTCCCGGTAATATCCAGGGAAGGATCTTTGTATATTTCTACCCAGTCATCATGACCCGAAAGATCAAGGGCTTTGCCGGATTCACCTTTACTTAGTGTGGCTCCGCCCATCAGAACGCCGTTGTTTTTGTTCCCGGATTGATCTATAATCATCTGCCGGGGATGTTCGAGGCCCTGGTTTTTCCAGTCCCAAACAGCTCCTCCGGTCAGCCGCCGGGTAGAGCGGATGAGCTTGCTGATCTCATAATGATTTCCCATACCATTGCCATAGGCGTGGGAATATTCATCCATAAAAGAAGGTCTGGTAAACTCATCGGATGAGTTGGCAATATTGGTCAGTTCTTCCACGGTAGGGTAGCGCGGTCCCACGATGTCCTCGAATGGGTACCGTCCACTGTTGCCGCCATAAAGCCAGCCGGGACGAGTGGGATCAATGGCCTTGCCTGCTTTTATGGCTTCTGCCAGGTTGTCTCCTTTGCCTGCTTCGTTCCCCACACTCCATATAACCACACTGGGATGATTCTTGTCACGATGGACCATCCGGGTGGCACGATCCAGGAAAGCATCGCGCCAGGCAGGTTCTTCCGAAAGATGGAGGTTGGCATGGGCCTCAATGTTGGCCTCGTCAACGATGTAGATACCGTATTTATCGGCCAGCTCCAGGAGCTTAGGATCGGGAGGATAGTGCGAGGTACGGATGCAATTGATGTTGTGCTGTTTCATTGTTTTGAGATCCCGCAGGATCATTTCTTCGCTCACCGCTTTACCGTGGTTGGCATGATGCGGAATCCAGTTGACTCCATTGAACTTGACCGGAACCCCATTAACCAACACTGCTTTGTCTTTAATCTCCACTTCACGGAAGCCCACCTTTTCGCCAATGATCTCGGTGGTTTCACCTTCCGGGTTAATCAACCGTAAGGTTAGCGTATAAAGATTGGGGAATTCAGCGGACCATTTGGCAGGATTTTCGATCTGCTTTTCAAAGCTTACCTCAGTAAAGGTACCTGATTGAATCCCAATACCTTCATCTATGATTTCTTCTGTGAAAACCTCTTCATCTCTGGTATTGTAAAGAGAAGCCCGCAATGTATAATTTTCGGTATTGTTATTTGTAGCATTGCGGATTTGAGCGTCGATGGAGAGCGTAGCGTTTTTATAATTTTCATCCAGGTCGGGGCGAACATAAAAATCCTTCAGGTGCACCCGGGGCTTGGAATAAAGGTAAACCCTCCTGTAGATGCCGCTCAGCCTGACCATATCCTGGCATTCGAGGTAGGTGCCGTCGGAAAAGCGATACACCTTCACAGCCAGCTGGTTTTCTCCATCTTCAAGGTAAGGTGTGATGTTGAACTCTGCGGGTGTCATGGAACCCTGGTCGTAACCTACCATTTCACCGTTTACCCAAACATAAAAGGCAGACTTAACTCCGTCGAAACGAAGAAAGACTTCCCTGTTTTTCCAATCATCCCGGAACTGAAAGGATTTTTTATAGCATCCTACGGGATTGTAATCTTCGGGAACATTGGGCGGATCGGAAGGAAAGGCATGACCTACATTTCTGTAATGCACCCTTCCGTAACCGTGCATTTGCCAATTGGAGGGAACAGGAATAACATCCCAGTCACCGGTGGAATAACCGGTCTCGTGGAAATCTTCAGGTGCTTCCCGGGGATTGAGCGACCAGGAGAATTTCCAATAGCCATTAAGCGACTGGTAGTAGGGAGAGTCTTCCTGGTTATATTCCAGTGCAGCCTGCTGATCCTGATGGGGCACAACTGAAACGTGCGGATCGGTTTGATTTTTTGCAAACACTTTCGGGTTTTCCCAGTCGTTGGGTCGTTGTGCTTTCACTGGCAGGGTCGATAAGAATAAATGGCCTGCAAGGACCATGAGCATAAGCATTGTAAAAGAGAAACCTGTTTTTTCCTTTTTTATAAAAAGTTTTCCGTTGATTTTCATAATTCCTTGTTTTTATTGTTGTTCTTTAATTGGCTCAGAATTATTCAGGTCTTTATACCTGAGCAAAAAAGCCAGTAATCGGGTCTAAAGGGACTTAAAGGGATTGGTGCTTTGAAATTCAATTTAGTACCTTACTTTTTATTTTCTTGCGTTTTTTGGCAGAAATTAGGATTTCCAGTTTATCTGGTTTATGGCTTATTTCACTGTTTCATCCAGCGGTTTGCCCATCTGTTCATACAGATTTCTTCTGGCCTCTTTGTCACCTTCCAGTATTTCCCGGGCATATTGAGCTACCTGTTTGGCATGTTTACGGGGTACGACAATCACCCCGTCGCCGTCGGCCACCACAACATCTCCCGGATTCACCTGAACTCCACCCAGGGTCACTGTTTCGTTTACCGATTCGATCTCATTGCGTCCGGGCCGGATGCCTCTTCCCCGGTTTTCCGGGTCATAATAGACAGGTACTTCTTCTTTGATCAGCTCATCGGTATCTCTGACGCCGCCGTTGGAGACAATGCCCCGGGCTCCTTTGCTGATCCATGATAAACCGTTGTAGGAACCCACCGATCCGGTATCTCCGTCTCCCTTAACATCTATTACTACTACGGAACCGGGTTTCAGGAATTTTACAAAGGGTTCGGGCGATTTTTCACTATACCATTGTCCTTCCCATTGCTGGAATTCCTTTTTCGACATGGGATTTTTAATTACATCATTGGTGGGAACATAGCGGGCAGTCACAGCAATACCGCAAAAAGTATGGTTAAAGTCTTCAATATCTTTCCAGAGGGCCTGTATCTTCTGATCCATCAGTCCCAGGTCACGCAGGCCCACCATATCCATTCCATCAGAAACATCAGCAACCCGAAGGCCTTTGTATAATTCCAGCAGAGTCTGGTCGTCGACTTTTTCTTCGTTTTCCTGTGCATTGATCATAATGAAAGGAAAACTTATCAACATAAGAGAGAAGATGATTGCTTGGGTTTGATTTTTCATAGTCAGGTATTTGTTTAGATGGTTAATATTTGTTTATTAATAAGCTACTTCATGGGTTCTTACATGAAGTAGCCCCGGCATTTTTAAGGCCGGGGCTAAGTATCTCTGAGGCTATAATTCCCTCACCCAAATGTTCCGGTAGCTCACAAGGTCTCCATGATCCTGAAGTGTGAGGGGTTCTTTGAGATCGTGTTCTTCATATTGATGGGCTCCAATATAGCTGGTAGTGCCCTGTATGTTTACGTCATGGTGAATCACCACTCCATTGTGCAGCACCGTAATCTGCGCCGGAATGATGGCCCTGCCTTCGTCATTGAAACGGGGAGCCTGGTAAATGATATCATAAGACTGCCATTCACCTGGTTTTCGGCATGCATTCACCTGCGGTATGGCGTCTTTGTAAATGCTACCGGTTTGACCGTTTGAATAGGTTTTGTTCTCATAGCAATCCAGCACCTGTACTTCGTAACGACCCTGAAGAAAAACTCCACTGTTACCTTTTCCCTGACCTTCATCATGGTCATCTTCGGGGCATTTGAATTCGATGTGCA
>CAYNPZ010000145.1:0-9779 GCA_964399175.1 uncultured Bacteroidales bacterium
CGAACCCTCACCCTCTTCAGATTCCACCCACATCTGTCCACCTAGTAGTTCAACCAGATTTTTGGAAATGGTCAGTCCCAATCCTGTACCCTCATGCATAGGGCTGTTTGGTTCTACTGCCTGCCTGAATCGCTCAAAGATATGCTTTTGCTGCTCCTTGGGAATACCTGTTCCTGTGTCCTGAACATAAAAGAGCAAAGTACCTTCATCTTTTAACTTGTACCCAAATTCAACCATCCCTTCAGAGGTGAATTTAATGGCGTTGTTGATTAAATTGTCCATAATTTGCCTGAAACGGCTGGGATCGGAGTATATATAACTGTTTTGATTGTCCAGAGATTGATTGGTTTTTAGTTGTACATGTGTTTTTTCTTTTGATTGGAGTTGATTATTTTTATAAATACTGTACAACTCTTTCATCACATCATTCAGGCAAAAATCCTGAAAACTTAATTGCATCTGATTGGCCTCAATCTTAGATACATCTACCAGGTCATTGATGATACTTAGCAAATGCTGCGTTCTTGAATGAATGATATCAAGGAATTTTTTCTGTTTATCTTTAGGAAATTCCTTTTCCTTTAACATCTGCGAAAATCCAATGATACCGTTCATAGGAGTACGGATTTCATGACTCATGTTGGCAAGAAAAGCTGATTTCAGGCGATCGTTTTCTTTTAACCGTTCTTCCGCTTTCTGTTTTTTCACAAAGTTGGTTACCTGAAATATAAATGCTTCAATTAGTTCAGTATTTAAGGGTTTGGTTCTTTTATTCGTCATAATAGCGACATTACCATAAATATTTTCACTCTGCTGAAATGGGATAGAGTAAAGCTTATCAATAGACAACATATTCTTTACAGTTTTACCAACTTTTTCCGATAGTTTATTATTGAAAAAAGCCGGAATATCGAAATCGAGTTCCACCAGTTTACCGCTGGTGATTTTATCATAAAATTTTGTGTGGATATCACCTTCCAATTGCATAATGTCAGTTCCGAGAACCTTGCTCAGCTTAGTATAACTGTTTTTAATACCTTCAAAATGCTGCATTTTCCAGCGGTTAGTATCGGTCATAAATTCGACTACTGTCACAATGCCCTTGCCCTCCAACAATTCGTAAAGTTTTCGGGCTGTGTATTCATAAACAGCATGAATTGAAGTAAGATTTACTAATTCATTGGCTGCATTAGTCAAAAAGGCATATTGCTTTTCGCTTTTGCGCAGCGCTTCTTCTGTTTGCTTACGCTCAGTAATTTCAATTACTGTGATTTGAAGCCCAAGAGGAATGTTTTCTTTATTTTTTATAAGTGACCCATACCCCAGTATATCGATATTATTTCCCTGCTTATCTCTTATAGTGAGCTCTCTTCTCCAAACTTCCTCTTTTCTTATCTTCTGGAAAATATCCCTTGCTTCTTTTTTATCCTCTACAAACTCCAACATATGTCTACCGATCACCTCCTTCTCTTCATAACCGAACATCCTTAATATTTCAGGGTTGGCATACTCTATATTACCTTCCATATCCAAAAAAGCAAGGCCTACCGGAGAATTTTCAATAGCGTGATACGTTTTCAAAAGTTCTTTTTCTCTTTGTTTTAGCTCACTTATATCCCTGCAAATGCTCGTTATTCCCAAGATATTACCTTCAATGTCATAAAAGGGAATCCTTGTAGTTTTGAAGAATCGCTCTCCCTTTTCAGTAGGTAAGGATTCTTCATAGGAGGTAACCTCTTCTTTTTTCATAGCCTGCTCTTCTTTCTTCCACATTTCTCTTCCAATTTGCTCACCAAAGAGTTCTCTGTCGCTTTTTCCGATTATCTCTTCTCTGGAATAACCCCCATAATGGGTTACTGCCTCATTCACAAGTTGGTATTTTCCTTCTGTAGTTTTAAACATGACAGGATCCGTCAGTTCATCCAAGATCTCCTTATACTTCTTTAAATCCATTTCCTTATTCTTCCACTCGGTAATGTCTTGGACAAAGGCAAACTCATACTCCTCTCCTTCAAAATTAAGGTGATGGCTGATGATCTTAACCGGAACCAACGTTCCATCTTTTTTCTTGTGAACTGACTCAAATTTTAGAGATTGTTCTTTTTTTATTTTTTCCCAATGTTCCCCTCGTCTTTTTGCCGGATAATTGGGATCAATATCTGCCACGTTCATCCTTTCCACTTCCTTCTTCCTATAACCAAGGTGATCGTAGGTAGTGTTGTTCACGTAGGTAAAGTTTCCTTCAGGGGTAAGCCAGAACACTGCCGGGGTAGCATTGTCAAGAGAGAATTGGGTGAGCCTTAGTTGCTTTTCCGCTCTTTTTCGCTCAAGAGCATTTACTATAATTTGGGAGGAAATTTGGAGGAGTTTGATATCACTCTTATGCCAATCCCCTTTTTTACTCACATTATCAAAACCAATAAATCCTTTAAGTTTATTATCAATATAGACGGGCAATGCAAGAAGAGATTTGATATTCTGGGCTTCAAAGTGTTTCCTTTCAGCGTTGGCTTCCTCTGGCATGTTTGAGACATCTTTAATATGAATCGTTTCTCCTTTGTGCATTTTTTTCATCAACCAGGGAAATTCATTACAGGGAAGATTTTGGAGATTGTCTATTTCGGGGGTAACTCCTTTGGCACACCATTCGTGGGAGTTACTCATCAACTCCCCATTTTTACTAAAAAGAAAAATATAAGCCCGTCTGGAACCATTTAACTCACCCATATCGGCAAGGGAAACATTAATAGATTCATCCACATCAAAAGCGCTTACAAACCGGGAAGAAATTGTTGCCAGAATTTCCTCTAATTTTCCCCGTTGCTTTTCATGGGACTTTAAAGTATTCACTTGCTCTTCCAGTTGTTTGCATTTTTCTTTCAGTTCTTCGTATGTAGGGTTATTTTCCTTCATAAATAATGGTTGAGTTTGGTTTAAAAATTTAATACAGCAAAGTTTTGAAGATATTCACAAAAATAAATGGTTTCAAACGGATTCAGTATATTACATTTCTTTTCTGAAGGCATCAGATTTTTCTATATTAATTTTTTAGGGAGTACGGAAAATCAGGAAAAGATGTTACTTTTCTTCGTTAAAACTGAAACCGAAGACGGTCAATATCAAGGTTGGTTAGTTTCTCAAATAACCGATGAACCAGATGGGGATGTTACTATAACACCAAAAAAAATATATGAAGAATCCCTTTTAAATGTGTTAAATCAAAAGTTAGATGATAAAAATATTCACAATCAATTTAGATCTGAGAATTAATAAGGTTCATAGAGCAACTACCCAACAACCTCATTTGTTCGAATAAACCTCCAAATTTTGTAAATAAGTAGGCTTAAAACGTCAACAACTACCCTCCTATTCAATTGGAAACAGTCATGGCCATAGTTACTTTAGCTCCCCAGTAACATGGCTTGCTTGTCGTTGGTATATTTTAGTCCCAGGGAGGGTCATGTTACAAAGCATGGCCCTCTCTTTATTTGTGTAAATAATTATTAATCAAAACTTTATAGACTATGTTTGAAAAAATCAAGGAAGAACTTAAAAATCAAGGGCTTTCAGAAAATTATGCAAAGTATGTTCTGTTGAATGTGGAACAAGAAAGCGACATTGAGGGGGCTGTTGGCCAACTCAAAACCAAGATGGATGATATTGAATCCAAAAAAACCAATCCACAAGACTTTATGAAGGAAGTTGCAGGACAAGTTGGACTGCAAGAAATTCTGAATGATTCTTTTCAGCGTGAGGGTGACCGCAGAGCATCGGAAGCGGTTAATACTTACAAAAAGAACAATCAGAACAATTCGAAAACCCAGGATCCGAATAAACAACAGGATCCGAACGACCAAACCCAAAACCAAGGGGGTGGTGGTGAGAATGACAAACTTCTTAAACGGATTGATCAACTTGAGAAGAAACTCAATGAGAAATCAAAGACGGATGAGAAGATGACCAAAACAGATGAAGCTAAGAAACTTTTTAAAGGCAAAGGACTTAGTGAAGATCTTGCAGGATTCATCGATGTTGATGATGAAGAAAGCTCCGTTGAGGATCAGGTCAGTATTATTGAACAGCAATTCAATGACCATGCTCAGAAGGTAATCGACCAGAAAGTCGAAAATGAGGAGTACGTTCCTGCCCGGAGTAAAGGTAAACCGGCCAAAGCCAAATTGGAAAAGGCCGCTGAGAAAATCAAGGAACAATATTCACAACAGACTTAAAAATTTTTTGACAAATGGGATTACAAGTTAACATTTACGGACCAGATCCGAAACAAAAGAACATCTTTTATAAGATGTATGAGGATGTTCCCGGTGGCTTGCAACTTAGCAGAGACGAGTTTAAGGACGCTACTAAATACGCAAGGCGGGGAACTCCTGTGGAAATTGATCGCTCCGTCAGAACAGCTAAGTTGGTTAAAACCGCAGTTGTTTATGAGGATGACGGTGGAACGACCAGTATTAAGGTTAAAAAATCTGACAATGGTGTCAGGCATGAATTTAAAGCCGGTGATAAAATTGGAAAAACTATTGGAGGCGCTGCTTACAGTATTTCATCCATTGACACCTCGAATGCCGATCATGACATTCTCACGCTTTCAACCACTATCGGTACATTGACCGCAGGGGATGTTTTAATTCAGAGTAATGCTTCCGGTGCTTCTGCATGTGCAGAAAAATACAAGGCCAATGGAATGCTTATGAGTGATTATGACATTCAGGAAGCCAATGTGGGAGTTGCTGTTGTAACCCGTGGTACCGTTATCGAGGAAAATCTTCCTTATGCTTTGCATTCAAAGAACAAGGAAAGTTTAACTGATCGATTCAGCTATCTCTAATGGCTGAATTTGTTTAATCTATTAACTATTATTGAATTATGGAAAGACAAACCATACTGAAAGAACTTCAAAAGGACGGACTTCAGATTCTTATTGACCGAACCAATGAGGTGTTTCGCACCCCATTTTGGAAAAGGTTGTTTGACTGGAAGTACACCGTTGAACTGAACTGGACTTCCTATTTGGGGAAGGTTCAAAATAGTGTTGCCGCTACGGTAACATCTTTTAATGCCGGGGCTCCTCTCAGGACTCGCAAAACCATGAGGAAAACCACCGGTGAGATTCCAAAGATCCAGGAGATGTTTCAAATGGATGAGAAGGATCTCAGGACTTATCTTCAATTGGTGCAAAGCGCTGATGCGGATGAGGCTGAACTTTTGGCCATCTATTTTGATGACATCAAAAAAGCGGCTGAGGCACCTCACAAACGTTTGGATATGTTCTCCCTGGAAGGTCTGTCAACGGGTAAAATAACCATTGACACTTCCAACAACCCGGATGGAATGGTACTGGAGGAAGCAGTCGATCTTGGTATGCCTGTGGATAACAAATATGGAACACAGGGAGAAGTTTGGAACAACGCAACCGGCGCGACTCCGATTACAGATATAACCAAAGTCCGGGATGATGCGATGGGTAACGGTAAGATTCTCACGAAAATGTATATGAGGCGTTCAGTCTTTAATAACATGAGAAAATCCGCCGAGGTAAAGGATGCGGTTTCATTCTGGGCAACCGGGAAGAAAACGGGTCAAGTGGCCATGACGCTTGACTATGTTAATGAGTATCTGCAAGCCGAAGGCTTACCGGTTATTGAAATCGTTGAGATTCCCATTAATATTGAAGGTAAAGATGGGAGTGTGACTACCGTTCAGCCATTCTCCCAATATAATGTTGCCTTTGTGGCCCAGCAGAAACTTGGAAAAATGTATCATACATTTTCCGTGGAAAAGCTTCATAAAGACCCGATCAAAACCTATGCAACGGTTGACAATGTGTTGCTGAAACAATGGAATCAGCCTTCACCCCTGATGGAATTTACGGCATGTGAACTGTTGGCATTTCCGGCTTTCAATGAGATTGAGAGAATTTACCTGTTAAATACGAACAATAAAACAACTTTCAGCTAAACCATTAATCCATGACTAACAGAGAGGCATTGGTTTCAATAATAAACGGTTTTGAGGTTCCGGACACCGCTATTGATAAGGTTTTAATTGATAGAGAAGTTGATGGAGGCTCTGAATATTCTGCCATTGCCAAAAGAGCCATTGAACTATGCCTCTCTGACCTCATGGAGGTAGCTGCCAGCAGTCCTGATTATTCAGAAGGAAAGTTGAGCATAACAATTGACCGGGCCACCTTGCTTGCCAGTGCAAAAAACATCAAACAGCAATACGGAGAAGTTGATGGAAATGCCATTGATGGATCCGCCATTTGGTAGCAATGATAAAGAGACATCCCCATACGGCAACAATCAGATCGAAACAAACGGTTTATGATCCGGAAAAAGGGCGAAATGTTCCCGGTCCATCTAATGATCCGATTGAATTGGATTGTCGTATTGATGTGGTTGCTTCTGGCTATGTAATTGGTGACAATGGGAGTCAGATAAAGGTTGGTTACATTATTTATTCCGATCTGCTTGATACAAATATTCCTTTTGGCTCGCAGATTGAGTTTAATGGTAGCACCCATCCCATCTTGAAAGTTTACAAATACCAAACTCACCTGGAGATATGGGTTTAACACCGATGTTTAATCTGCAACAGATGAAGGGTGCCATTCTGGACTTTGCGGATCAGATGCAATCGTCCCAAATGGAAGCACTTGCTCGTATTGGTGAGGAATTTGTAAACAACGCAAAGGATAATGGATCCTATGAGGACAGAACAGGCAACTTGAGAAATAGCGTTGGATATGTTATTGCTTTGGACGGTGAGGTTATGGATAGTAAGTTTTTTGCATCCGGGAATCCACAGGATGATACAGGGATTAAGAAAGGAATGCAGATGGCCCGTTCCCTATCTCAGCAATACAAAGGATTGGTTTTGATAGGAGTTGCCGGGATGGAATATGCGGCAGCGGTGGAGCGGAAAGGTTATGATGTTATTACCGGAAGTGTTCCTGAAGTCCGGGAATTTCTAAAGGAGGTTTTGCCGGGATGAAAACACTTAAGGAATCCATAGACGCCTTATACAGTATTTTAAATGTTTCCCGGGTAACTAATGTAATTGATGGAAACCTATACACTTATAAACGTCCTTTGAACCGTAAAAACCAGGATATTGTCATTACACAGCTTCCATTGAAAGGCCGGGACATTCAAAAAGGAGTGGTTCACATCAATTGTTATGTTAAAGACTTGCCTGAAGATACACCGGATATTGACAAACTGCATGAAGTTGGAAGTGCGGTTGTCAACACCCTTGAAAGCTATGGTGGCAAAACAGATTTCTTTGAATTGGAATTTGTCAATCAGGACATTGTTCCGGACAATGAGCAACGTAGCTGGTCTTATTACTCAATTCGTTTAAACATTTATCAATAAAAACTTTATGACTATGATAGGTCCAAAATTTGGTATAAGAGGTATTGAATCTGTCAAAATCGGCGACCCCGGTGCTGATGGAGCAATGGGTTCTACACTTGAGGAGATTGGAGATTTAGTTCCTGACTCGGTGCTTGTAAATTTCGATGAACCCGAAGAAATTGAAATTGAAATTGAAAATTCAAATGTTCCCTGGGAGATTGTCTTTGATGGAAAAGCATCCCGGTCGGTTGAATTTGCAACCCGGAGGATAAATCCTGAAATGCTTGTTAAGGTATTCGGAGGTACTGCTACTGATAGCGGTTCAGATGGAACAATGGATACCTGGGAGGCTCCCGTAACCCTTCCGCAGATTGAGCAGTCTGTTGAATTGACTTCTAAGGCTGTTAATGGTATGAAACTGAAAGTTTCCATTCCGCTTGCAGCTTTGAAAGCAAGTCTTAATGGGCAGATGCTTAAGAATGATTCCGGTACTTTGAAAATGACCGCTAAGGTTAAATTGCCTTACGATTCTGTGACTGAAGCGTATGTTTCGCCAATTAAGAAAGAATGGATTGCAGCTTAATTTAAGGCCCTGTATAAAGCAGGGCCTTTTTAAAATGCTTTGACATGGAAGAAAAACAAATTGATGAAAAAAAGCTCAAGTCCGAGGAGGCTCAAACGATTTTAGAGGAACCCGTTGAAATCGTGGTAAGGGTCAACAAAAAAAATCTGCTGCATAGAACAGGTTTGCTTCCATCCAAAAGGGTGTTCAAAATTTATCCAACGGTTGCAGGGACCATGATCCGCATTTCTGAGCTATTGAATGAAATGGATATTGAGAAAAAAGAGATTGAGCAATTTCATGGGGATGGGATCCAATTTGAAGATCAGATCAGGATTATTGAGAACAATCTTAAACAGATCATCCAGGTAGTTATCCTGGCAGTCATGAACGATGACAAAAACCCCGACAAGAAGTTGGTGAAATTTCTCCGTAAGAATGCAAGTGCAAAGGAATTACTGGAAGTAATTGTCTATGTGTTCCGGCAATTGGACATACGAAATTTTACGACTTCTATAGTCTTGGGCAGGGGGATGAATCTTCTACGGAAACCGCAGGAGTAAAATATAGCTTGTGGCATCTTATTTCAGGGGCAATGAAAACATTCAATATGAGCAAAGATCATCTGCTTTGGAACATCTCATTCAGAAATCTCAGGATGCTCATATTGAGTTCCCAAATTACACCCTCCGAACAGGATGATGATATTCAGTATATCTCATTTGAAGAATTTGGAAACATGGTTTAACAATGGCAGTAGATGTATCAAATGGTGGCTTGTATTTTCAATCCGGGATGGACAATTCCGGTCTGAAAGCAGGTGCAAGTGAGGCCACAGGCATCATTGACGGTCTTACAAAGAATATAACTTCAAAGGATGTATTTGCAGGATTAGCGGCAAGTGCTGTTTACGCATTTGGTAAGATTTCATCAGAGAGTTATCAATTGTCGAAAACATTGGAGCAAAACTTATCAGAGGTAAGCTCCATTTCCGATGAAGTGACCCGCAATTTTGAACATTTTCGGGATGAATTGTATGAAATATCCAAAGCGTCCCCGGATGATGTTAATACCCTGTCAAAAGCACTCTATCAATTAATATCAGCAGGATATGAAGCCTCGGAGGCAATGGACTTATTGGAGGTATCTTCCAAGTCAGCCGTTGCCGGAGTCACCGATACAGAAACAGCCGCAGATACATTAACAACCGTACTGAATGCTTACAAAATGGAGGCTGACGAGGCAGGAAATGTTTCTGATATTCTTTTCAAAACCGTTCAGCGAGGTAAAACCACCTTTTCACAATTGGGATCCGCATTGCCGAGGGTAACATCTATGGCGGCAGCAATGGATATATCGTTTGAGGAGATTGCAGCTTCTATGGCAACCATGACCAAACAGGGTATGCCAACCGCCGAGGCAGTTACTCAGTTGAGATCAGTTATTATGTCGCTCAATGAGGCGTTGGGTGATGGTTGGCAAAAGAATATGACCATGCAGGAGGCTATGGTTGCTGTAAAAGATGCGGCTGATGGTAGTCAGAATAAACTCCGGGAACTGTTGGGAAGGCAGGAAGCGGTTAACGCTGTATTGGCCATGACAGGCAAAAGTGCTCAGGGAGCTTCTGAGGATTTGGAAGCCATGAAGGATGCAACCGGAGCCGCAACCACCGCATTTGATCGAATGAAAGATTCAACGGAAAACCAACTGGCAATCCTTAATAACAAACTGGCCGCAATGAGTAAATCCATTGGAGAGGATTTGCTTGGCCATGTAAATAGCCTGGCAAAAGGATTGAATGAAGCCTTTGAACCATCCCATGAACAGCAAGCAAGAGA
>CAYNPZ010000146.1:0-4056 GCA_964399175.1 uncultured Bacteroidales bacterium
TACTTCTTCTCCCATACTCCTGCAATGGCATGCCCGCAATGGACGCATTTGCCGTTCTCCATATGGTTTTCCCGGATGTAGAATCCCCGGCGTTCGATGATCTTCTCGCCGCAACCGGGGCAGAAGGTATCTTCACCCTCCGAACGGGGAACGTTGCCGATGTACACATAGTTCAGACCGGCATTCATGGCGATCTTGCGGGCCTTGTTGAGGGTTTCCTCCGGTGTGGAGGATAGATGTTTCAGCTTGTACATGGGTGTGAAACGACTGAAATGAAGGGGTGAATTTTTAAAGCCGTTATCATAAAGCCAGTTGCACATCTCTTCGATCATTCCCAGGTCATCGGTCCAGCCCGGAACCACAAGGTTGGTGATCTCCACCCATACGCCTTCTTCCTTCATGATTTTAAGGCTGTTCAATACAGGATCCAGCCCGCCTGCATTCAGCCGCATGTAGGTGTCATTGCTGAAGCTCTTCAGATCCACATTGGCAGCATCGATGTGTTTGCAAAGGTCGCGCAGAGGCCGGTCCTTTATAAAGCCAGCGGTGATCATCACATTCTTAATGCCCCGTTTCCTGGCGATTTTTGCTGAATCCACCATGTACTCGTAAAAGACGATCGGTTCGGAGTAGGTATAGGCGATGGAGTCGCAGTTGTTTTTCTCTGCCTGGTCCACTACCTTGCCGGGCATGAGGTCGTGATTTCTTGTTTCTTTGGGAGTCTTCTGGGAGATCTGCCAGTTCTGACAGTTCAGGCATGCCAGGTTACAACCGGCAGTGGCTATTGAAAAGGCCCGGCTTTCGGGAAGAAAATGAAAGAGGGGCTTCTTTTCAATGGGATCCACATGAACGGCACAGGGGTTTCCGTATACAATGGAATACAGCTTGCCGTCTTCATTCACCCGGGTGCGGCAATCACCCGTTTCTCCCTCTTTTATGGTACATTCATTGGGACATAGCTGACACCTCGTACCTCTCGGAGTGGGCACATAATATTTCGCCTCCTTGCTCCATTTCCATACTTCTGCTTTTGATGCGCTCACTGAATCAGGAGAGGGGGCAACGGGCATCCTTAAGCCGGAAAGTCCCAGAAAAGCTCCTCCACCCAGGAGGCTGTATTTAATGAATTCCCTTTTGGATATATTTTTTGACATAATGGCGGATTTTCAGTTAAAACGGTTAATCGCCCGAAGGATTATATTGGGTTCAGAACAAAGATATAAAAGCAGAAGATGGATTGAGCCCTTTTCGTGTAAACCGGGCATAATTTAAATTGATTATAAGTAGATACACTGTAGCACCAATGCTCAAATAACAAATACCAATGATAACAATTTCAAACCTCTCCCCGGAACGTTTGGGTCATTTGAATTTCGATATTGGAGATTGGAGATTATTTGTAATTTGTTATTTGGTGCTTGATAATTTCTTAAACAACAGGTTTTCCCTTTAAAGCCTCACTGCAGTCAGCAATCCGCTCAACAGCAGCAACCCTCCGGTTACGAGGCATACATTGATCACACCAAGAACCGGTATCAGATAAACCGTTGCCAGGAAAGAACCGATTCCCGCACCCAACAGATCTACGCTATATACATCAGAGGCGATGGTTGCCAGCTTTTTAAGCCTGAGTTGGGAGACCAGTGAGAACACCATACCCACCATCGCGCTTGTAACAAACATGAGCACAATAAAGAGGATATGAATCAGCACGGAAGGCATAGGCAGATTTTTGAACAACAGGAATATCAGGGGCAGCAGAATGGCAAATGCGCCCAAAGCCAGTTGCAGGAGATAAAAGTTCGCCACGGTGGTCTTTTGAATCATCCGTTCGCGGTAATACGTTCCAAAGGCCAGACCGGCCATAAATACCGTAACAATAAAGCCGACAATGTTATAGACATATCCGTATAAGATCTGAAAAACCACCAGCAGCACCACTTCAATAGAAGCCCCGGCAAAACCGGCAGAGAACATTCCCAGGTTGACCGGGTGCAGATGAATGATAAAGTACACGGCCAGCAGACCTGCAATAATCAGGGGTACCCAGTAGTTGAAATCAAAATAGCTTAGCCATTGCCTGAGGTCCAGCAGATAGGTAACGGGTCTGAAATCCCTGTTGATGGCAATATCGGAGGAAAGGATTTCCATTATCTTACCGGCCCGCTGCTTCAGCAAATCATCCTGAATGTAATATTGGTTGACATATTCGGTTTTCAGCCCCCGTTCCGCTATAGATTCTGCTATCCGGTAGGTAAGCGGTCCATCGGAGGCAATGAAGTAGTTCTGGTTCCCGGGAACGATAATTATCTGTTTAAAAACCTTGCTGAGTGTATTATACAGGGAGGAATACAACCTCCTTGATTCCTCGCTCAGATAGTTGGCGGAACCCGACACACTGAATCCGATCACGCCATCCCTGGGCAGGTTGTCTTTCAGCTCTTCGTAGAACCGTTGGGTGTAAAACCGGTTCATCTGCACCGTGGAGGGTTCGGGCAGGTTGATGAGCGCTACATCATACTGCTTTTCCGTTCTTTTCAGGTATAATCGGGCATCTTTGTTGATCACATTCACCACTGAAGTATCGTAGATCCCCGAATACTTATCCACTGCCCGGATCAGCCAGGGGTTGATCTCCACGTAATCGACCTGCTTTACCGGATATTTCATGATCTCCTTAATAACTCCGGGTGTGCCGCCCGAAAGCAGCAGCACTTTTTCGGGTTTAGGGTGCTGGATCATGGTATAGTGCACCGTTTCCTCATTCTCCGTGGGTTGGTTGGATGAGAACAGAAGCAGGTTGTTTTCATAGAAATTCAGTTGTCCCTGGTTTTTTGTCACTGCGATGTTGCCATAGGGTGTGGATTTGAAATATTCCACCTGTTGTCCCTGAAATAGAAAGCTCCGTATCACCCGGTCCAGATCCATTGAAAAGTTCAGCACCAGTACCCCTGCCAGGAGAAGAGGCAAAATCAGCATCGGTACCCGGAATTTCCATTTTAGGGAAATGTAAAGCAACACACCAAGGACCACCGCACTCAGCAGGATGAGGGATTCGAAGGTTTGCAGGAACCAGATCAGTATGAGGTTGAAAAGAATGCCTCCAACGATGCTGCCTGTAGACTCCCAGGAATAGGCCTTGCTTATCAGATTCCTTTCATGATCCCTGGAAAGAATGTAACTCAGCAGGGTGAAGGTAAACCCGGAGATGATACAAAAAGGCAACAAAAGGGTAAGGGAGCTCAGAAAGATCTGTACCAGGTTGATCATCGTGCCGGGAATGAACACCACATCGCGCAGGTAATACATTAAGAAGATAAGCACCAGGGGAAGAAGGGCCAGCACCGCAAGAAGAGTGACTGAGGAGGCTATGCTGCGGATGTACTTTTCGGAGATCCGGCCGATATAGGCCCCCAGTGCCGTCAGCAGCATCCAGTTGGTGAGGATGATCCCGATGACCAGCTCATTGCCGTAGAAAACACTGAGAAACTCCCGCAGCAGCACGATCTGGGTGGCAATGGTGACCAACCCCAGTGTGGAGATGATCAGGATGTAGTTTTTGTTTACCGATTTGTTGTTATTCCATTGAGTCAACATGCAATGATTTTAGAGGCGGGAAAATAATAAATTGTTATAAGAAGGCAAAGCGAAGAGCGAAGAGCATATAGAGCAGTAAAGAGCCCAGGGCTCAGGTTGAACTTCGGGTCTAGGGTTGGTTTTTTTGTTTAATGTTCAAAGTTTCAGGTTTGAGGTTTGTAAACGCAGCAATTTTTGCAGACCTTCAGAAGTCTTCCCGTCTTCTCGTCTTCCCGTATTCTCATTTTCTACTTGTCATATTCTCCCGTCTTCCATCGTTTTTTTCGTGCTATCGTATCCTCGCCCCATCGCCCCATCGTGCCGTCGCCCCCTCGTTCTTTCGTGCTGTCGTTGCCCGATGGACGAGACACGCCACGGCATGTCTCTACTCACTTCCCGTCTTCCCGTCTTCTCGTCTTCCCATCTTCTCATTTTCTACTTGTCATATTCTCCCGTCTTCCATCGTTTTTTTCGTGCTAT
>CAYNPZ010000146.1:4156-6278 GCA_964399175.1 uncultured Bacteroidales bacterium
CCCGTATTCTCGTCTTCTCGTCTATGTCGCTCCTAACGGAGCTCAGTTCCTTAAAAATGCCGGGGATTGTGATTAAATTTTAAGCCGGGGTGTGATCAATCTTTTCTCCACTCCCTGTATTTAATCTCTCTCCTCTTCCCGTCTTCCCGTCTTCCCGTCTTCTCCTCTTCCCGTCTTCTCCTCTTCCCGTCTTCCCCAACTCTTGTCAAATATTCAAACATTACCCGCTCAGTTCTTTTTCAGTGAACACAATGGCCCGGTAGGTGTATACATCGGCCTTCTTCCATCCTTCCCATCCGATACCGGCCTTATCCCGGGCACAATGACCCAGGAATTCCTCTTTGGACCAGTCGAATTTCTCTGCCACCTGGGGCAGGAGCGTACCCGACATGCCGCCTTTTTGAATATAGATACCATGGGTGCCCAGCTCGATCTCGTCGGTCGAATCAATCTTTGCCATGGGCGTGAGTACAGAGATCTCAATGGTGATCTCATCCAGCTCCTCTTCGTTTACCGGAGAGAAGCGCATATCCTGTGTAGCCGAAGCAACGGCCAGCTGCCCCACCAGTTCATACAGGGGTTTGTTGGCCTCGAAGCGGCCGATGCACCCACGGAGCTCTTCTCCTTTATGAAGGGTTACGAAAGCTCCTGTTTTCTCCTTTAATGTTTCGCTTATCTCTCCCTCTTCAATTTCAGGCATCCGGTCATTCCGGATGTATTCCTGAAGGGTTTTTCTGGCAATATGCAACAAAGTCTTTTTCTCTTCCTGATTCAGTTCAAAACTCATTTTCCTTTGATTTTTCTTGTTTGTTCTGTAAAATGATATGGCCCAGTATCCCACCACGCGGTCTTTCCGGCTGACCGCATCGCCGGAGTTACGATACAGGATCTTTTTAATCTTTATATCATTCCGCCCACCGGTGATGTTCATCAGGGTATATACGCCCGGCCAACCGCACATGCTGGTGGCCAGGTTGGATATATCTTTTTTTGCATTGGATTTGAGGGTATTCATCAGCTTACCGGGTGAATTGGCGGTGATGGCGTTTGCCGTCGCCTTGTCCACCTTTACCGCATCTTCATAGCCAGGATAATGGGAGAAGTCTGTGCTGACCACAAAAAGGTTGCGCTCATTAAAATAGGGCTCTAAAATTCCGGCAATCTCCCTCATCTTTGCCTGATCCTGTGATCCTGTAACAATAGGGACGATCTGAAAATCCTTTTTGAGGTGATGCTGCAGGAAGGGCAACTGCACTTCCAGGCTGTGCTCCTGGCTATGGGCCGACCGGTTGAAAACAAAGATTTCATTTTCACTGATCAGTTTGGAAGCCAGCTCGCGGTTGACTTTCACTTGGCCCAGGGGAGTGGTGTAATCTCCCTTGTGGTAAATGGAAGCCCCGTCAAAGCTCACCCGGTGGCTGGGGGCAATGATGAAGATGTTTTCGAAACGCCGCTGTGGATCCACCTGTTTATATGCCGCAGCGGCCACTTTTCCTGAATAGGGATATCCTGCATGCGGCGAGATCAGGGCAGCAACCGGCGCATCCATCTGCTTTTTGCTGGCCTGACTGAAATATTTCTTCAGCGTGGCCTTCAGCTCACTTTCCCCATCGGGGTAAAATTTTCCCGCGAACATTGCCTGCCGGTCCACTGCCTCGCTGGCTCCGTCCTCTACCTGCGCCCCCGACAAACAGGGAAGCAGGATGATCCAGCAGCACGCCATAAAAAAGATAGAATGTTTCATGTTGGTTCGATTGTTCATGCGACTAATATATAAAATAATGTCAGCTCTGACAAATGCACAGACAGCAAACTTCGGCGCCATGTAAAAATAACAGTACCCGTCATCCCTATTTCTACCAACGAAAGAAACAATTTAAATTTATTTTTTTTAAAGATAAGATTGCAGGGATGAAGGGGAATGATATTATTTCGAACAGCGCCCGGAGAGGATTGCCGGAAGCATTCCATCCTGCACCCTACCACAAACAGGAGTGACAAGTTGATGAGCTAACGCGTCTACAAGGCGATCTAACGCGTCAGACAGATGAGCTAAAAACCTCTATGAGACGATCTAAAGCGTGGGAAGGATCATCTAAAGCTTCTGAAAGATGAGCTAAAG
>CAYNPZ010000146.1:6378-7714 GCA_964399175.1 uncultured Bacteroidales bacterium
TATGAGATAAGCTAAAGCATCTAAAAGACAACCTAAAGGGTTTGGAAGATGAGCTAAAGCGTATGGGAGGCGATCTAAAGGGTCTGTTGGATCAGCTAACGGGTCGGAATGAAAATCTAACATGTCCACCAGGTGAGCTAATGCCTCTGTATGACGATCTGAAGCGTCAGTTAGATGAGCTAAAAACCCTGGTATTATGATTGAAGGGTGGCAAAAGCGAACGTTAAAAGCCATACAGCGGTTAATTTTTCTCAGCTTAACGGGAAAAAGTATAATGCCCTGTCTTCCTCTTTTTTATATTTAATACAGGACAGACAGGGCATTATCTTATATAAGAGACCCTTTCATTGATTTGGTTTCATCAGGTTTCTGCCTGGGGTTCTTCTTCATCCCTCACTTGATTCGTTCTTAAATTGCGTACCACTCTGCTAAAGGAGAAGAGGGCTTGTTTTGCAGGATCCCCGGCATAATAGGCATAACAGAGCTTGGCTATTTTGATCATTTCCTCATAGATTTTCTGGAATTCAACACGGGCCTCCTGGGAAGGCAGATTCCATGTAATCTTTTGCTGTTCCTGCTCTACATTGGCCTGCTCCAGTTGGGGTGCATAGACAATCAGATTGTCAATGACCTGTTCATTGCTTCCCCTGGAGATAAGCCGCTCTTTCATTCCATCTCTCATTACATTCTGAATGCCATACAAAAGGTTCATTAAACTTTCCTGGTCACCGTTTTGGGCCTTTTTGTAGTAACGGGGGAATCCCATCTGGGTCAGAATCTCTTTGGCCTCTTTTTTGTCAAAATCATTTTCGACCTGTACCTTAAACCGGTTCAGGTCACGGCGTATTTCGGCAATTATGTCTTCCACCTTAGTTGAAGCCTGACGAAGGCCGCTGCGGTAATCCACGCCGAGGTAAATTCTCATGGTTTCTTTGATCCTGTTGATGAAACCATCTACATATTCCACCGTCCATTCCCTACGAAAAGCGACAAGCTCTTTGAGGTTGTCCCTCAGGTTGTATAAGATCACAAGGGCGGCCAGAAGCATCTCGATGTGCTTGCAGTTGTACGTGATAATTTTTTTCATAATGTTTAATTTTAGTGTGTTTGACTTAAAATATTGGCAAGAAAAAGCTTATTAAATTGCCCAACAATATATGTAAAAAAATCAAAATACACAATGGAGTCGCAGTCAATTTTTCGGAAAAAATTTTAGAAACTGTTCTTTCCTTTATGGACTGGGAGATTGGGGAGTAAAAATTTTTTATGAAGATGATCCAAAGTGAATGCCCACCGTGTGCATTCCGAGTGTGTTCCTAATTTTTCCCAGATGAAA
>CAYNPZ010000146.1:7814-9664 GCA_964399175.1 uncultured Bacteroidales bacterium
TCTACCAGGCGTTTGTCCAGCAGGGGGTAGCGGTATTCGATCTTATGGGTTTGGGCCTGTATGGCACAATATTCCAGCCGCTGGGGCATATAGTCGTAGTTGATCCTCCGGTACTGGCGCATGCGCACACTGCCGCCGGCAGGCAGTTTCTTTTTGCCGTAGAATCTTTTTTTGAGGTTCATTTCCTCAAAGAATTCGGGGTTGATGGCCAGGGCATGGTAAATGTCGTGGGCCCAGCGGGGCGTTTTGAAGGCAGGCTGAAATCTTTGGAGGGCTCCATAAATCGTATGCCTGGCAGCCTGTTTGGCGATGCCCGGAAGTCGTTTGACCCTGCCTTTGGTTTTGTTCTTTTTATACAGCTCTTTGAGCAGCATTCCGAACCGCAATGATCCGGCCAGCTCCTCCATATAGCCAGGACCGGGAGAGGTGACCATCTCATCACCGCCATAACCGGAGAGGAGCGTGCGGCATTCCTCTTCCTCCACTTTCCGGTAGAGCGGTTCGAAAACCGCGCTCAGGGTGCCCTGCATCACCCCTTCATGGAGGTGGAGGCTTTTTCTGAGGGGCTCCAGCAGGCCTTCCTTTTCCCCGGTGATGAAAAAATGATCCCGTATGCCATGCCAGGCAGTCACCTTGCGACTGTGCTTTGTTTCGTCATCGTAGGGGAAGTGTTTGTCCCTGGCCCAATCGGGAAGGGCATGGGAGAATGCTTTGATCTTCCCCTGCCGGGCTGCGAGGTTCACGATCGCTGACGAGTCGATGCCTCCGCTGAGCTCTGCCCCGACCGGATGAGCAGAACGTAGCCGGCAGCGCACCGCTTCTTCCAGTGTCTCCCGGAAGATCTTTATATATTCTTCTTCAGAAGCCCGTTTGAGCTCAAAATGGGGGTTCAGATACCAGTAACGCCTGATCTCTCTTTTTTCGGGAGTGATGATCATGCAATGAGCCGGTGGCAGTCTGTAAATCTCATTCCAGAAAGTCTGGTGTTTCTCCGATTTCAGTGTCGAGAGGGCATCGGCAACGAACTGCTTGTTCATGGTAAGGGAGACCTCCGGGTGGGCTTTGATGCCCTTTATCCCGGTGGCAAAAAGCAGGAAGTTTTCGTCGTTCAGGTAATAGAAGGGTTTGAATCCCATGTGATCGCGGGCACAAAAAAGCTGGTTGTCATGGGGGTCCCAGATGGCAAAGGCAAAGGCACCCACCAGGTGTTCCGGACATGCCGTGCCGTATTGTTTATAGACCTCGAGTATGAGCAGGCTGTCGGTGACGGGCTGGTCTGTTTCAAGATCCATCCCCAGCTTATCGGCCAGCTCCTGCCTGTTGTCGATGCGGGCATCGGCGGTGATGATCATACCGGTGTCGGGATCCCGGTAGGGTAGTTGTTCATACATGGACTCAGGCGTATTGTAGAGCATCAGGTGACCCATTCCCACAGAGCCATCAATGAGCTGATCCCTGTGGTCGGCATCCCAGTGGTGCAGAGCATCCAGCATGGACTTTATCTCACTTTCATGAACAGGAGCGCCGTTTCTTTTGTATATTCCCGTTATAGAACTCATGTCTTATGATATATTAGTTGGCAGCTTACTATATTGCAGAATCAAATTTAAGGAAATAAGATTTAGTAAAACAGTTGGTCCCGCATTCTGCGGGAGCAAAGGGCAGTTGGCAAAATTTGCCAGAAACTTCTTTTTTCAATCATCCAATCATTCAATCATCCCAACCTCAAACCTTAAACTTTAAACCTGAAACTTTTTGCTCAGCCTCCTTTCAGTAAGTTGGCAGGGAGCAAAGGGCAGTTGGCAAAATTTGCCAGAATATTCTAATTCTTGTGCTTATAAGTAACAATT
>CAYNPZ010000147.1:0-9656 GCA_964399175.1 uncultured Bacteroidales bacterium
CAGGAACAACAAGGCTTCCCATGTTTTTCCCATAGCACCGGTTAAAGGTGATCGGTTGATCGTTGAATATTTTGAGCCCGATAACAGGGCATTTGATGGAATATTCCATTTGGGCAGGGTAGGGCATGATTTTATAGGAATTTATAATTCTATGGAAAAAGATATAATGGATTTAGGTAGCTCATGCGAAAACTTGACCAATTGGGATATCAATTGTCCGGCGGGAATTGGCAAACCGCTAAGCATGCTGTGGTTAAAATATTAATTCAGGAAAATAACACTGCTTTATTGTGCACGGGAAGTTTAATCAACAATGTTCGATATAACAGACGTCCATTTATCCTAACTGCAAATCACTGTCTTGATTCTCAGGAGGACGCGGAAGCAACCGTGGCCATATTTAATTACGAAGTAACTGAATGTGATGGCAATGAACTTAAATATGAAAATCAACAATCTGTTTCAGGAGCTAATTTGATCGCCACAACTCCTGAAATCGATCAACTGGATTTTTCTTTGATTGAATTGAGTGAGTCCATACCTCTAAATTACAAACCCTATTATGCAGGGTGGAGCCTTCGTTCAAAGAATATACGACAAGCTGTAACCATACACCATCCGGAAGGCGACGTGAAGAAGATTTCCATCGATTCTAATGCGGTAGAATCTGAAAGCTTTCCAGGTGAATTGTATAACGATACTTCCCACTGGCTGGTAAATGAATGGGAAGTGGGTACTACACAGGAGGGCTCGTCAGGTTCTCCCTTATTTAATCAGAATAAGAGAATAATCGGAGATCTCAGCGGTGGAAGGGCTGATTGTGATGATCCCGTCGATGATTATTTTGCCAAGTTCACCCGTTCCTGGGATGATTTTGGAATTGCCGAATATCAATTAAAGGCATGGCTTGATCCCGACAGCACCAGTTTTAAATTTCTGGATGGGTATCTTCCCTATGACAGTATACCTTCACATCTGAAAGCACAATATGAATCCCCGGCAATCCGATTATCCTGGAATCCCCCTTTAGATTCCGGGAATGTTCAGGAATATGAAATTGTCAGAAATGGTACTCCCCTGACTGCTGTCACAGAAACCAATTATTCAGATAACAATGTAGAACAGGATTCTCTTTATCAATATAAAGTAAGAGCACATCTGAATAACGACAGTTATACTGATTTTACGAAGGAAATCCCATTTCTGGCGGGAGATTTAAAAAACCTGCCTTTTACGGAAAATTTCACCCAGCCGGATACGCTACCCGCACAATGGTATGAGCATAATTACAAGGATAAAAGCAACTGGACTGTTAAGGAAGGTGGAGCCAATAATAACCCCGACACTGCAGCAGAAGGCCAGTACAATCTTTTGTTCGAAGGTCAGGAAAGCGATTCTGCCAAACTGATCACGCCCAGGATCAATTTGAACGGTGAGGAGTATGTGCATCTCAGGTATTTTGTGGCTTTGCCTGAAAATAACGGAAATGTGGATCATCTGAAAATTTATATACGCTACTCGGATACTTTGGACTGGCATCGCATTAAAAGCTATAGGGTTTCCGTTTCAGGCTGGGAATATGACACACTTTATCTCCCCAGGCCATCGGATGAATACCGGCTGGCTTTCGAGGGGGTTGACCGCAATGGAGGTGGGGTGGTGCTCGATGCAGTAGAAATTTCTCGTGACACCAATGCTTTCAATCCAAAATTTCAGGTAAGTGATAACCGGATATGTGAAGAGAAATATCTTCATTTTATGATCGATACCAGTAATGAATTCGATAGCTATACATGGGATTTTGGGTATGGAGCTTCACCACGATATGTAAGCGGTTACGGGCCGCATACCGTGAGATACACTGAACCGGGAGAGAAAGCGGTCCAGCTTACGGTTAACGGGTTATATCAAACTACCGTGAAAAGTGCCGTTGTTGTTGATACACTTCCGCCCAGGCCTTCTATTGAGGTGAACAGGGATACATTGAGCGTTCAAAGTGAAGGGGAGATTCAATGGTATTATGAAGAAAATGCTGTACCAATGGAAGAAGACTCCATTCCGGGGGCTTATGGAAATACATATATTGCTGAAGATGTAGGAATCTATAGGGTTAAGGTTACCAACCAATATGGATGTTCCGTGTTTTCGGACACCCTCAATTATGCAGGTCCCAATCTGCTTCCCCCTGCAAATAATAAGAAGGGTGAGCTCAAGGTCTATCCAGTGCCGTCGGGGGGACATTTCTACATCCAGTATACTGCTGACAGGTTTTATGAAGCCCGTTTAACAATGGTCAATACTTTGGGAGCTGTGGTAAAGGAGAGGGAGATTGTGATAAATCAAGGATTGAACAGAAAATTGATCAATGTTGCTGATTTATCGGCCGGGATCTATATAGTCCGGCTTGATTTCCCGGACGGAGGCTTGGTACATTCCAGGCTGATTAAGGAATAATAAAAAAAGGAGGAGCTTTAAACTACTCCTCCTTTCGGATTTTTCAACAGATTAAAATTCATTTCACCTGATCAACAGCTTTTTTTAGAGCTTCTTCGAGCATGGATTTATCTGGCTTTTTAATAAAATTCTTATCCATCATCATATCGATGGTATGTCGGGTATGGCCAATATCTTCCAGCGTTCTGTTGTAAATGGTATCCCAGTCACTTTCAACCCTCGCCACTCCGTCTTTGATTGCCTGCATGGCAACATCAGCCGCTTCATAGGCAAACATGTCCGTTTCATCCATTTTGGGCATGATGTATTCGGGATGGATGCCTTTCTTTTCGGCATAGTTGGCCATAGAGTAGGAAGCCACAACAGCCATATTGTCGGTGATGCCTTTTGCCCTTACAAGCAGGGCCCCTTTCAGAATCCCCGGGAAGCCTAATGAGTTGTTCACCTGGTTGGGGAAATCGCCGCGGCCGGTTGCGGTGATGTATGCTCCTGCTTCCCTTGCAGCATAGGGGTAAATTTCAGGCACCGGATTGGCACATGCAAATACAATGGGTTTGCTTCCCATTAACCTGATCCAGTCGGGTTTGATTACATCCGGTCCCGGTTTGCTCAAGGAAATCAGTACATCGGCATCTTTCATGGCGGTTTCCATATCGCCGACCTTTTCGGGGTTGGTTTGCTGGCATAGCTCCCATTTTCGGTAAAACCTTTGATCCGCTTTAATATCTTCCCGGTCTTTATGCAGTGAGCCTTTTGAATCAAAAAGGACCATTCTTTCCGGATTGGCGCCTGCCTGAATGATCAGCCGGGCAATTGTAGCATTTGAAGCCCCGGCCCCGAATAAGACAATCTTTATATCCTTTAGATTTTTCTCCACAATGCGCAACGCATTGATTAATCCTGCAACGGTTACCGATCCTGTGCCCTGGGCATCGTCGTGCCATACCGGAATATCACATTTTTCCCTCAGACTGTCAAGGATTTTATAACAATTGGGCTGGGAAATGTCTTCCAGATTGACTGCTCCAAAGCTGGGTTCAAGCATCTTTACAAAATCAATGACCTTATCCGGGTCATGTTCTCCCTTTTCGTTGTAACTGTTCATGCAAAGGGGGATGGCATCTATTCCGGCAAGATATTTCATTAAGTAGGCTTTTCCTTCCATCACGCCCAGGCCACCCGGTGGTGTTACGTCTCCGTCACCAAGAACCCTGGTGGAATCCGAAACAACGGCTACCATATTGCCCCTGCTGGAGACATCAAAAGAAGCGTTATTGTCATCCCGGATTGTGGTTGAAATTTTTGAAACCCCGGGGGTATACCATATGTTAAACCAGTTAAAACCATACAATCCTGCCTTGGGCAGAAACTGAACTTTTCCACCGTAGAATTTATGCGCCATCAGCGATAGCTCTTTCAGAAAAATGGTTTTGGCCTTGGCTATCTGCTCCTGGGAAAAATCTTCAGGGAAAAGTTCATCTAAGTTGTTTAGGGAAAGATCGATCTTTGCCATGAGAACCTCCTGGTAATTTATATTAGATAATCTTATAAACAAAGATAAAAAATATTCCGTGTAAATGCCCGGAATAAGCTTTCAATTTATTCATTTTGTTTATGCTATGAAACATATTTCCTTATTCAGGCTTCCGTTATGGTAACGACAATGTTTCTGACGCTTCGGGGACCATCAAATTCACAAACGAATATATTTTGCCATGTGGAAAGGCCGAGTTTCCCGTCAATAATCGGAATGGTTTCCCCAGGCCCGACCAGCCCGGATTTGAGATGAGCATCTCCATTGTTGTCCTGAGCGTCATGTTCCCAAACTCCCTGGGGAATTAGCTTCTTTAGCAGATTTACCACATCATTTTGTACCGACTGGTCCCAGCTTTCCTGTATCATGATGGCAGCTGTAGCGCCGTGTACATAGACTGAAGCGATTCCCTGACGTACATTGCTTTTTTTTACAATGGCCTCTACGTCTCCTGTTATGTCAAAAAGTCCATTGTGTTTATTGGTTTTGATTTTTATGTTTTCCTGCATAATCTCTCGGATTTTGGTTTGTTGAAATATAATATGAAATTGATACAAAATCAAATTCACCGGGTGTATTTTCCTTCAGACGAAAACATGGCCAAATTGTTAATAAATGCCATGGGAATTTCTACTATTATAGAGATTTTTCTATTTTCGCAGTTTGATGTAGTTACAAAATATTTTGACTTATGGAATACAGTTTTTATGAAATAGAACAGAAGTGGCAAAAATATTGGGATGAGAATAAGATATACAAAGTTGAGGTAGATGATAATAAGCCAAAATATTATGTACTGGATATGTTCCCTTACCCCTCAGGGGCCGGATTGCACGTAGGCCATCCGCTGGGCTATATTGCTTCTGATATTTATGCCCGGTATAAAAGGATGGAAGGTTATAACGTATTGCACCCCATGGGGTACGATGCCTTTGGTTTGCCTGCCGAACAATACGCCATTCAAACGGGTCAGCATCCTGCTGAAACCACGGAGCAAAATATAAGACGCTATAAGGACCAGCTTACGCAGATTGGTTTTTCTTATGACTGGGACAGGGAAATCCGGACCTGCGATCCCAAATATTATAAATGGACCCAGTGGGCTTTTCTGGAAATGTTTGAACACTGGTATAACAAGAAAACCGATAAGGCCGAACCCATTGAAAAGCTTAGAGATATATTCAGCCGTGAAGGTAATAAACAGGTAGATGCGAGTTGTAATGAGACAGAACCCTTTACCGCTGAAGAATGGAACAATATGTCGGAGAAAGAGCAGCAACAGATCCTGCTCAATTATCGTATTGCATACCTGGCAGATTCGATGGTGAACTGGTGCCCCGATCTGGGTACGGTGCTGGCTAATGACGAGGTTAAGGACGGGGTTTCTCTAAGAGGAGGTTATCCGGTAGTTCAGAAAAAAATGAAACAGTGGTCACTTCGGATTACCGCTTACGCCGACCGGCTGCTCGAAGGTTTGGAAAGAGTGGATTGGACCGAGTCATTGAAGGAGATTCAAAGGAACTGGATTGGAAAATCGGAGGGAGCCGAAATATCATTCGATGTGGAAAATTCCGATACAACGATCAATGTATTCACCACACGCCCCGATACGCTATTTGGTGTTACTTTTATGGTGCTTGCCCCGGAAAGCAATCTGGTGCAGAAACTCACAAAGGAAGAATACAAGGAGAAGGTGGATCAGTATGTGAAGGAAGCAACTTCTCGTCCGGAAAGGGATCGCGTTACTGATACGCTGACCGTGAGTGGCGAATTTACAGGAAGTTATGTCTTACATCCCTTTACCGGAGAGAAGCTCCCTATATGGGTAAGCGATTATGTACTGATCGGATACGGTACCGGCGCCATTATGGCGGTTCCTGCTCATGATCAACGCGACCATGATTTTGCTAAACATTTTGACCTGCCGATAATTCCTGTGATAGAAGGAGGAAATCCAGAAGAGAGAGCTTACGACTCTCTGGAAGGAAAAGTCATTAATTCATGGTTCATTAATGGAATGAAGGCTCAGGATTCCATACCCAGAATTATAGAAGAAATTGAAAAAAAAGGTATCGGCCGAAAACAAGTGAATTACAGATTGCGTGATGCCATATTCAGCAGGCAGCGATACTGGGGAGAACCTTTCCCAATTTATTACAAGGATGAAATGCCTTATCCGCTGGATAAAAGCAAGCTTCCCCTTGAACTTCCGGAAGTGGATGCCTATAAGCCTACCAAGGATGGTAAGCCGCCCCTGGCAAGAGCTAAGAATTGGCAGACTGAGGAAGGTTATCCGCTCGAAATGAGTACTATGCCGGGCTTTGCAGGGTCTTCTGCTTATTTTTTGCGATTTATGGATCCACATAATGATGAGGCCCTGGTATCGAAAGAAACCAACGAATACTGGAGAGATGTGGACCTTTATGTCGGAGGTACCGAACACGCCACAGGCCATCTGATTTATTCCCGGTTCTGGAATAAATTCCTTTACGATATTGGGTGGATATGTGAAGAGGAGCCATTTAAAAAGCTCATTAATCAGGGAATGATCCAGGGACGATCGAACTTTGTTTACCGGATCAAGGGTACCAACAAATTTGTTTCTTACAACCTCAAAGATCAGTATGATGTGACTCCGCTCCATGTGGATGTGAATATAGTGGATAATGATGTGCTGGATATTGAAAAGTTCAGGCAATGGAATCCGGATTTTAAAGATGCAGAGTTCATCCTTGAAGATGGGAAGTATATCTGCGGCGTGGCCATTGAAAAGATGTCCAAATCTCTTTATAATGTGGTGAATCCGGATGACATCATTGAAAATTACGGTGCGGATACGCTGAGGATGTACGAGATGTTCCTGGGACCTATTGATATGTCGAAGCCTTGGGATACCAATGGAATTGACGGGATATACAAATTTCTCAGGAAATTCTGGAGAATGTTCCATGACGATCAGGGCAATTTTAAACTTAGTGATGAGGAACCCACTGCCGATGAACTGAAAACCCTTCATAAAACCATAAAGAAGGTGAAGGAAGATGTGGACAACTTCGCTTTTAATACTGCCATCAGTGCCATGATGATCTGTTTGAATGAATTATCGGGGGACGATTTCAATAAACGTAAAATATTGATGCCCCTGCTTCGGTTACTGACTCCTTTTGCTCCCCATATGGCTGAAGAGCTATGGCACAGGGATGGTCAGGAGGGTAGTGTCGTAGATGCAAGCATACCCCAATACAATGAAGAATACCTGAAAGAATCAACAGTTACCTATCCTGTAGCTTTTAACGGGAAGATGCGTTTTAAGCTGGATCTGCCGGTGGATATTGATCAGGAAAAAGTAGAAGAGATTGTCTTGAATCATGAAAAGTCCCAAAAATGGCTAAATGGGAAAAAACCCAAAAAAGTTATTTTCGTGCCCAACAAAATCATTAATGTAGTGGTTTAGGGATCATTCTCTTTTGCGCCATATGGGTGATTTTTATCATTATTTCATTATAGGGCCCTATTGTTGCGGGTTGGGAACAGTGAATTTTTAGGAAAATTTATTAAAAAGCTTGTTTTTCCCGCGGGAAATAGTAAATTTGAGATTATCAAACTGCAAATTTACCGGGAAAAAAGCAATGGCATATAAAAACATTTTTACTTTCGGCTCCTTCCTGATTATTATTCCTTTACTCTTAATATTGTTGACCACACACGGACGTAATGACGGTCAAAGTATATTCAAAAAGGATATAGATCAAAACATTCTTACTCTTAATCCTAAAACAAAATTTGGAATTGTTCTCGATTCATTTCAGTTGAAAACCGGACGTGTCCGCTGGCATCAGAACCTGGCCGGTATTCTTGAGGGATATAACCTGGGTGAATACAAAGGGTATGAAATTACAAGGGAAGTGGATAAGATATTCGATTTAACAAAATTTAAGGCAGGTAACAACTACCATTTTTATTTTGACAAAAAGGAGGGTGGGAGAAAAGTGAGTTACTTTGTATATGAACACACACCTAAAGAATACGTGAGGGTGCGGTTGGGTGAAAATATCTCCGTACAAAAATCGGAGCGTAAGAGCAGGCTGGTTAAACATACCGCAACGGGGACCATTGAGTCCTCGTTATGGAAAACCATGAGGCGAAATGATCTCTCTACTGAGCTTGCACTCGAATTGTCAGAAATATATGCCTGGTCTGTTAACTTTTTTAATCTGAAAAAAGGGGATCACTTTAAGGTGATCTATGAGAAAGAATTTATTGACAGCTCATCTATTGGAATCCATAAGATTCACACCGCCTGTTTTGTACATGAAGGAGAAAAATTTTATGCCATTCCTTTTTTGCAGGACAGTACCTGGGACTTTTATGATTTGGAAGGCAACAGTTTAAGAAGAGAATTTTTAAAGGCACCCTTAAGGTTTTCCAGAATCAGTTCAGGCTATTCGCATAGCCGCATGCATCCGGTTCTAAATTATCGCAGGCCGCACCGGGGAGTGGATTATGCAGCACGGGCGGGCACTCCAATTCATGCCATTGGCGATGGAATTGTAATAGATAAAGGCTATACCAAAGGGGCTGGGTATTACCTGAAGATTCGGCACAACAGCATATATGTAACCGGCTATAATCATCTTTCCGGATATGCCAGGGGAATAAAGGAAGGAACGAAAGTGAAGCAGGGAGAAACCATTGGTTATGTTGGGATTACAGGGTATGCTACAGGACCTCACCTGGATTTCAGGTTCTGGAAGAACGGTCAACCGATAAATCCCTTAAAGGTGGAAGCTCCTCCTGTTGAACCCATAAAGCATGCCAACAGGGATTCATTTCAGAAAGTTAAAAAGGATTGCCTCGAAAAACTGGGATAAGTTCAATGTTCTTGAGAATTGGTACTTCTTTTGGGGTGTGATTGTATTATCCCTTTTCTTCGGTGAGCAGCCTTTCAATCACCTGCGGATAATGTTTATATTCCATTTCGTGTGCTTTTTGTGCAATATCTTCAATGGTGTCGTCCTTTTCTACCGGAAATTTTGCCTGATGAATGATCTGGCCATCATCATATTTTTCATTCACATAGTGGATGGTGATTCCGCTTTCTTTATCTCCGTTTTCCAGTATTTTTTGATGTACCCGATCGCCATACATTCCTTTTCCTCCATATTTTGGTAACAGCGCGGGATGGATATTGATGATGCGATAAGGAAATGCCGTGATTAAATGTTTGGGAATCAATAACAGAAAACCTGCTAAAACAATCAGGTCGATGTTTTTGTCCAACAATAGATTTTTTATGTTGTTTGTATTATAGAGTTCATCTTTCGTAAAAACACGGGTTGGTATATTTAGTTTTTCAGCCCGTTTTAAAACATAGGCATTTTTTCTGTTTGAAAGGATTAATTCGACCTTGATATTTTTGTTGTTCTCAAAATAGCGGGCAATGTTTTCGGCGTTTGAGCCTGAACCGGAAGCAAATATGGCGATCTTTTTCATAGAATTATATTGGTTTTTATATTGGCAAAAATATGGAAAATCATGTAATTTGGACAAGCCAAAACCAAACAGGATGCTTTCAAGGAATTTAATGTGTTTCCGTTTTGGCTTGTCCAAATTAGCAAGCAAAATTTATGAGGCATAATTATATAAAGGTCATGATCTTTTTCAATTA
>CAYNPZ010000148.1:0-3149 GCA_964399175.1 uncultured Bacteroidales bacterium
GACAAAAGACAAATTTTCACGATCATTTCCCTGGCCCGCTATTCTTTGCGGCCTTTTTCTGTTTCTGACCACTTCATTTTCCAAAGCCCAGAAAGAAAACCCCAATGTATTGCTGATCAGTATCGACGATCTGAATGACTGGGTGAATCATCTGGATGGTCACCCGAAAGTTCAGACCCCCAACATGGACCGATTGGCGGAACAAGGCGTGGCTTTTACCAATGCCCATTGCCAGGCCCCGCTTAGTAATCCGTCCAGAACCAGCTTTCTCACAGGATTGCGACCGACAACCACGGGAGTTTATGGCCTAGGCCCGTGGTTCAGGTCGCTGGATGAATATAAAGACCTGATTACCCTACCCCAGTATTTCGAGCAAAACGGTTATCAAACCTTAACTACGGGGAAAATTTATCACGATGCCTATCCACCCGAGGAGGGCCGCAAGGATGGAGCCGAATTCAGCAAATGGGGCTTCCACGGCGGATTCCGGCCCCGGCCTGAGGAACCTTTTGTGGAAGAAACCGGGCACCCGTTGGTCGATTGGGGTGTGTACCCTGAAAAAGATTCGCAGCAGGACGACTGGAAAGTGGCCGACTGGGCCATCAAACAATTAAAGAATCCGCGGGATGACAAACCTTTTTTCCTGTCGGTTGGCTTTCGCCATCCCCATGTTCCTTTATACGCAACCCAGAAATGGTTTGATCTTTATCCTGAGGAAGCCAATCTGCTACCCGAAGTGCGGGGCAATGACCGGGATGATATTCCCCGTTTCGCCTGGTACCTGCACTGGAATTTACCGGAACCGAGACTGGCATGGCTGAAAATGCATCATGAATGGAAACCCAAGGTCCGTGCCTACCTGGCCAGCGTTAGCTTTGTCGATATGCTGGTGGGACGGCTAATTAACACATTGGAAAAAGAAGGCTTAAAAGAAAATACGGTTATAGTCCTGCTCTCAGACCACGGTTATCATTTAGGAAGCAAGGACCTTACAGGAAAGAATACCTTGTGGCATGAATCCACCCGGGTACCTTTTATATTTGCGGGACCGAACATTCCTGAAAAAGGGAAGCAAAGCGATGAGGCAGTGGAACTGCTCGACCTGTATCCTACATTGACTGATTTGGCAGGTTTGCCGGAAAAACAGGGTCTGGATGGCCATTCGCTGATGCCCATATTGAAAGATGCCGGTCACGAACGCCCATGGCCTGCCATATGTACCCATGGTCCCGATAACAATGTTGTAGTTACCGAACAATGGCGTTTTATACAATATGCTGATGGTTCCCGGGAACTTTATAACCATCAGGAAGATCCGTATGAGTGGAATAACCTCGCAAGAAAGGAAGGATATGATCCGATTATGGAAAAACTGTCCGGCTATATCCCCGAAAGCGCCGAGCCCGCCCCTGGAAATAAAGTACGGCTGATTGAAATAATTAACGGAACACCCTACTGGCAGGGAGAAAAAATTCCCGAAGATGCAGAGGTGCCGATGGAGTATGAATAAATTAGTAATGAGTTGAGAGTAGCGAGTTTTGATTACCTGTGTTCATTAGTAGAGACGCAAGGCTCGCGTCTAGAAGGCTTTTGTACGACAGCAAGAAGGAACGATGGCACGAAAGCACGACGGAACAAAAGAGCGATGGATTTAGAAGACGGGAATTGTGCAGAAACAGACCGTGGTATGTCTCAATGGTGGACAGGAAATAGACCGATGTGATAATATACCGATAAGACGGAAAAAAGAGATGACGGGAAGACTGGAAAAATATCCAACACTGCCCGGTCTAAAATTCAAACATAATGCCCCAGCATCTCTGCAGTACCAAGCTCCGTTAGGAGCGGCATAGTTATAGGGTCCCAGATCCCATAGCGCTCCATCTGATGGCTCTGAACGAGGCATAATCCTTTCATGGAGCGCAACATAAAGGCCTTGCCAGAGGTGATTTTCAAGATAAAAGAAGCAAAGAGGAAACAAGGCAGTTGGTAGTGATAGAGCCGCAAGCATCTCAGTAGAGAAGCAAGGCTTGCCTCTCATAAATTAATCTGCCAACCTGGAATCTTGTGCAAGTGGCCCTTCAAGGGAAGTGAAGGGTGGGAAAGGGGAATGGTCATTCAGTTGTATTCATTGAAAAATCAAAATATTCACCGGATCCGAGGCTGTTGGCGACACTGGACTAGACAAGGGACCCGAGACCCGGAGCCCATCTCCTCTGTACCCCGAGCCCTGCGGCGCTCTTTGCGGTCTTTGTGTCTCGGGTCAATCTGCCGGAAAATAGGTGCCTGGCAATGAATGAAAGTCCCGGAGAAGCATTCCCGGGACTTTCCGGTTATCCGGAAATCTTCGGGAACCATTCCCGGTCCTTTCCGTTTATCCGGAAATCTTCGGGAACCATTCCCGGTCCTTTCCGTTTATCCGGAAACCTTCAGGGACCATTCCCGGTCCTTTCCGGTTGTCCGGAAACCTTCGGGAACCATTCCTCACTTTTTACAAAACTATATAACAGATGCTTTATCAAAATATTATAGAATGTATAAAGTCTAAAGAGGCACTGCTTTATTGGCTATAAGAATAAAACATATTTTACAGACAAACAATAATCTAAAACAGCTGCTAAGCACTTTGTATCTCAAATGATTACTTTTTTTTATATAAAAATCTTTAATCAAAACGCATACATTGAAATATAAACAACCAAAAAACTCTAAATCATGGTAAATACTGATCTACTCTATGAATTCCACTCTAATGAATTCATAAAATTCGGAAACAATGTCGTATCTATCCGCGACGAGAGTAGTCCACAGGATTTAAATATCCAGCAGCCGCTTGAAAAGTTGCGGGCTTCCTTAACCGGCCTGGAAGAGATCTATAAGTTAAACCAGGCAAGTGCCATCATATCCAGGTTAACAAAACTTGACGACAGACGTGATAATGCAATTATCTTCCTTAGAAAATTGGGGGATGCTTTTACCAATCATTTTGATGAAGCCAGGCAAAATGCCGGTAAAAAACTGGTAGAAGTAATTGATAAACACGGTACTCCTATTTACAAACAAAACTATCAGGCTGAAACGGGTTCGTTGGATAACCTGACAGATGAACTGGAAACTTCCGCCGAGTACCGGGAATTTTGGATCTTTTG
>CAYNPZ010000148.1:3159-9602 GCA_964399175.1 uncultured Bacteroidales bacterium
GGCGGTACAGAGGTGCTTAATGAAATGAAAAAAGTAAATGAACTGTTTGATGAAAAGTACTTGTTAAGGAACAAACAGGAAGCAGGTAACGATGATGAATCATTCAGTGAAATACGTCTTGAAGCAAAGAACAACTATCGCGATCTGGTACAACACATCGAATCCTGGGCAACCGTTACCCCGACAGATGGATACACCAACCTTATGAAAAGATTCAATCTCCTGATTGAGCGGTACAAAAAGGTAGTAAGACTCCGCTCATCAAAAGAAACAAGAGAAGAAGATACATTAGAGGTATAAAGAATAGTTATGGGCCTGGATATAATAAATGATACAAGACCTGAAAACAAACAAGCCATCCGGTGATTTGCCGGATGGTTTGTTTGTTGTAACAGTCAAACAAATATCAGCCTCTCAAAGTTAAAGTTTTCCGTCAACCCGTATGCATCCGATTTCTGTTCCCGGATGCTTAATATTTCTTAATTGTAGGTTTGTTTCAGTTTTTTTTTGAACGGAAAGCTGCAAGCACTGTGGGGGATGTGCGAGGCAATTTCCCTTTGTGTTAGTTCGACTTATGCTATATTGATTACCTTTTATGTACCTATTAAGCCCCCCATAGTGTTTGCAGCATGTTGTGTGCAGTAATTTGTTTTACAATGGATTATAAGTCGACTCTTCTCCTATTTCATAAATATAATAATTATAATATTCTTTGCCTTCGTCTGTTATCATCCATTTTTTCCCACGTTGCTTTTCAACTAATTTTACTAAATTTCGTTTTTGCAATGACCTTAAATGTTCTCTTAATGTTTCTTTATCCTTATTTAATTCGATTGCTATTTTAGATATAGCACGAAAAACGTATCTACTGTCCACAAGTGTTTCTAATACCTTAAATTCATCTTCTGAAATAATAAAATCAAAATTCCTATATGAATCACCAATTTCCTCTGGTTCTGTACCTAATGTGTCTAATTCTCGACGGGTCTCATTTAAGTCATCTTGAATATTCAAAACTTTTTTCCCTAAATTATCAATAAAGTTTATTGAGAAGATACCTGCTACTAAACTAAATCCAAAAATTACTAAATAATCTAAGGAATTTGTTTCACTTGAGATTATCAAATCACTTGAAATTAATTTAAATAAAACGGGCACTAATAATGCTGCACAAATTCCATATATAAAAGATTTCAATAATCTAATAATGTTGAATTTTTCTTTTTCTATTCTCAAGTAGTTTACAAATCCACCTAATAATCCACCAATAAGTATTATTATTAGAATTGTTATTAAATGTTTATCCATAGACTGTCTATTTAATTATTGCACACAACGTCTGGCTAAACTGCACCCGCATTTTATTTCTCTATTGTCTGTGCACTATATCCACTATATTCTGGGTGGGTATGGTGCATTTTGTCAATCACTGAGGTCATCAATAGTTTTTTTTGATCGATAACCGCTTTGAATCAATATCCTCCGGCCCTGGGTTGATCAGCTCTCCCCTGCGCCATCCGCAGGAGCAGATCAAAGCAATAACGTGTTTGCTCTTCGCGTTTTTGGAAGCCCTGAACACCGCACCCACTTCCTCCACAACATGCTTTTGATGGTAAATCTCCGAAGTGCCCATTATGTTGATTTTTGGATGCACGGTGAGTTATGTTGGTCTTGATTCTCATAACGAAGGTAATAAAATTTTATAAAACAAGAAAATGAGTCAGGTATAAAAGTTAAATATTTGCCGGTAAGGCGCTCGGATCTATTAGACAATTTTTCTGCCCAGAACCAGTTGTGAATGCCGTTGGTTCCGCGCGGGGCACGTCTACCATCCCTGGTGACCAAATCTCCCCGTCCGGATCACCTGTGCCAAGAATGGGTCTCCATGAGGGCGCATTACGCGATTGCTTTTCTCCGTGCGGCATGGTTGCCCAGCAGGGATAGTTGGCATAGCTGCTTTCATTGCCTATCCACCGGTGATCGGCACGTTTGCTGCAATGGTAAAACACCGAATAGGGCTGGTATTTATTGAATATGGGTAATACATCGGGACCTCCTTCACTGGGGATCTTGGTGCCCGCGTCAAACCAAACCTCTACAATGGGTCCATATCTCGAGCACAACTCGGTCAACATATGCTCAGCAGCCCGGTTGAACTTTTCCTGTTCTTTCCTTTGCCACAGTTAACGTAGTAATCCCAGAGCTCCCAGTAGGTATTGCGGTGGGTGCTCAGGTAAATGCGCGATAGGCATTATTGCCTGATTTATGTCGGGTGTAAATACTGCCTGCGCATCAAAAGAGTCCTTTCTGCCAACATCCAATGCCTCTCCCTGTTTCTTCCAGGTGTGTCCTTCATTCTTTGAGGTGGCATACCATATAGTTGCTACATACCCCGAAAGTTTCAGGCGCTGCTTTTCCTCATCCACCTCGGCATGTATTACCTTGCTGTACCATACATATTAGGTTTCTCCGACTTTTAAGTAATTAGCATGCTGGACTATAATCCCTTCTCCTAGAAAAGCCAAGGGCTCAAAAAAACAGAGCCCTTAGTTTTTTTCCTAGTGAATGGAAGAATCCTCTACCTGTCTCCCTCCTTAAATTTCTCCAGTAAATCCATCATATGCTTTAGCTTTTCAGGATGTTCTTCACTTAAGTCATTTTCTTCCCGGAAATCATTTTTCAGATCGAACAGCTCGGTCTTGTCGCTGTTGCGATGTACCAGCAGTTTCCACTCACCTTCTCTGACGGCATAGGCACTGCCAGTCTTCCAATACATTGTTCGTGCTTCGGGAACCGACTGTTCACCGGTCAAAAAGGGCCAAATATTCCGACCGTCCAGGTTCAATTCATCCAAGGCCTGATCACTACCGGTCAATTCGCAAATGGTGGGTAGCCAGTCGGAAATATGCATAGGCATATCCAGTGATCCCTGCTCTACTTGCCCGGGCCAGTTTACAACAGCAGGCACCCGGGTACCGCCTTCATACAAATCACCCTTCCATCCACGCAAGGGAAAATTGTTGCCCAACACTTTATGGGGCTTATCCGCGTATCGTCCTTTGTATTGATCTTCGCTGTGCCAGCTCATCTGGCCCCCATTGTCACTTACAAACACGACCAGTGTATTTTCACGCTGGCCGGTTCTCTCCAGGGCATCAATGATACGACCGATGCCCGCGTCCATGTGGGTGACACTGGCGGCAAACCATTTGCGGGAAGGATGGGTAAAAGAAACATCATCATACATGGAGGTCCATTCTTCAGGCTCATCCAATGGATAATGGGGTACACTGTATGCCACATAAAGGAAAAACGGATCCTCCCGATCCTCTTCAATTACTCGGACAGCCTCATCGGTAATGAGATCCGTGGCATGGCCCTCTTCATCCAGGTACTCATCATCGCGGTGCCAGGATTTACGGTCGGTCTGACTCGTTTTTGTCTTATAATTGTGTGTATAAGGGTCAATCTGGCCGTCGAAATACCCGTAAGAAGACTCAAAACCATATTTAAGAGGTGTATAAGGGGGAGAGCCCATATGCCACTTGCCTGAAATGGAAGTATAATAACCATTTTCACTTAGCAGAGAAGCCAATGTAGGATCACCCTCGTCGATCACTTCACCGTAATCGGGGCCGGTTACACCATACCTACTGGGATATTTACCGGTAATAAGCCCTACCCGGGTAGGAGTTGAGGTAGGCATTACATAATGCTGGGTTAGACGGAGACCTGTTTCTGCTAACTCATCAATGTTGGGGGTTTGGATATCCGATCCGTGATAGCCGACATCAGACCAGCCCAGATCATCCGGTAAAATAAATACAATGTTGGGGTCATCTGAAGCATCTGTGGTTTCTGAGCTTTTTTCATTACATCCGGTAAAGACTGCTGTTATTCCGGCAAGTGAAAGACCTAACAGTTTTGAATTGTGGAGTTTCATGTTAAAGTAAATTTTGATTTAAGTTTATATTCTAATATAATTTTTTCAATAATTTTAGATAATTCATTAATCCTTACTAAAAAATTTCAATTTAACAATTTATCAATAACTTTACCTCTTTTTTCCTCATTCACCCTCTTTATGCTCCAGTCATCTTCACTGTCAGTAACCCTAAAAGCCGGTAAAATCAATTGATCCATTTTATTAATATGAGAGTACCCGGCACTGGTTTTGTCTCCCAGCTTTGAATTTATTATTGATACAGGACGAGGACTCAGCACTTGATAAACCTGGGGCATGTCAAATTTTTCCAGGATACCGGGCAACATGATTTCATTATTGTATTCCGGTACTTTGACCTGAACCACGCTTTCAAACGATATCAATGGTTCTTCCAGGATGAATTCAGCAATATCATTGGTCAACACCCCGGCAAAAGCTCCATAGAGAGACCCCATTCCTTTCCCCCAGAATTTCACGTGTTCCGCGTTAAGACCTGATTCTTTTAACCATTTAACGGTAGTCAAGACATCCCGGACTCTTTGTCCGAAAATTGGTTTACCCGCCAGAAAATCCCAAAATTTGCCAACCATGTCGGGCGCTGTTTCTCCTATACCCCGCAGATCAACCGCACAAATCCTGTATCCTTCATCCAGCATTTTGCTTACAATTTCCTCTTCCCTGAGAATATCCGATTTACCATTCTCACTGACATACAATATAATATCATCAGACATTTTTCTTTTCCCAGATTCCAGAAGAACTCCGGGTAACACAATTCCCTCTTCCGGTTCAATCACAAAGGAGTTAACCTTGACATCTCCCACCTCATGCGATACTTTAAAATCTCCTTTTGCCTGAATATGATCCAAATCCACATGAAGTACATTTTTGACCAAATCAGGCATCTTTTCTTTACGATCATTGAGCTCCTCCTGGGTTGTTATTTCTTCCCATTCAGCTTTATTTTCAATTAAATAATCCAAAACCAAATCCTGGTCCTGTCTATTCCCAGATTCATTAAAAACACTGCCATTTTCTGCAGCCCATAAATCCTCCTCAGGTACTAATTGGGCATCTCCTTCCCAAAAACCCGATGCATCACCATCGGTCCATCGCGACATCCAGGAATAGGTTATTTCACGTTGCTCCTTATTATAAGCATGCCCTGCCCTGACCATTGTTGTAGTAAATTTTTCAGGCACACCATGTGCAGAGTAGGTTTTATACAACCATGTACTAAGATCCCAAACACCCCGGGGGGGATTCAAGTGATCGTCGGTTGTAGTGTTAAGCAGCAAAGGTTTGGGTACTTGAGCAAACAGGGGATCTCCTCGGGGATCTATACTACTTTCAAAGGCACCAAAAAAAACTTGCTCGTGATCGGTTGCCAGACCTGCATGCACACGGTACGACCATGTATTTGGATTACAGGTGGGCACGGAAACTTGAACACGATCATCGAAAGGCAAGATGTATGTCGTCATCATGCCACCTCCGGAACTACCCGTCATACAAATTTTGTCCGCATCAACTTCCGGCCTGCTAACAAGATAATCAATAGCCCGAATGGCATCCCATACCATAATATTAAATACATGTGTACCACTCAAGAAAGCCTTGATACCTATTATCTGATGCGTGTTTCCGGGTGCGCTTCCCCATGAAGCATAATCACTTACCTGTCTTTCTCCTTGTCCCAACTGGTCGATTGTTAATACAACGAATCCATTCTTGGCCTGCGCTATACTCATTCTTTGATACCTTTCGTCAGCTTTACCCACTTGCGCATGGCCAATTACGTTAAGATGAGCTGGCCGGGGAGAAGTAATGTCCTTAGGCAAATACAAATTTGCACTGACCAGATAATCGGGACGGCTCTCGAAAAGAATTTTCTCAATAACATAATCCTCCCGCTCAATCCTGCCCGTTACACGGGCATTTAAAGGGGTGCGTTCTGGCAATGATCCGGTCCATGAGCGCATGGAATCCCGAATGGTCTCGGCCCACTGATCCCAATCGCTTTGGGTTTTGAGTGATGACAACAGAGAATCTCTTGCCGAGAATTGCCTGTCCACAATTTGGGTCAGATAATTCTGCATCATGTTATCGGCTGGTTCGTCTAAAACAGTAAGATCCCGGTTGGATAAATTGCCTTGTCCATATATGGAACCACAAGTACAAAAAATTATAATAAGAAGAAATATAAATATATTTTTTTTCATCAAATGATTTTTATTTATAGACCGTATTCTCAAAATAAAACATGAATAAGTAAATTCTTAAACTTTAGTTGAATAAACAAAATCATTGAAACTCACCTGTTGCTTTCACAGTCTTATTCTCGTTATCACCCGCTTCAATAATGAGCTGGCCGACGGAAGTGGGGCCATTTTGTTTTACACTTTCCGGTATGGATACGATCTGATGTGGCCGGTTGGTCTCACCGCGGTGGGGATGATCCTCCATGATATAGCCGCCGCTGTATTCTACCGGAAAG
>CAYNPZ010000149.1:0-3796 GCA_964399175.1 uncultured Bacteroidales bacterium
GGCTACCTAAGTCGGGGTTAACTTAAACCTGCATAAGATTTTAATTCTTCAATAGGAACATGGTCATCCAGATGCTTCCCATAATGCGCTTTGACGATTTTAAAATCCTCATCAATGAAAAAATCGGCCGGGATCAAGTTCATACTTGCGTTTAATTATTTATACAGCAAATCATAAAGATACGGATAAATCTTGCAGGCCACACATATTCCAAAAGCTCCTTCCAGAAAAGCAAAAATGCCCAGTAACCCGGTAAGGGCTATTGCTAATGAACTCAGGGAAAATGCCATGGACAACACTATTAAAACAGTGATCAGAGCGCCTATGCGGGCAGCAAATATTTTTGGGCCCGCGTTGATCAGAGAAACAGCGTCCGGAAAATACTTTACAAGATGCCGCGAGGTCATAACCACCAGGCTAAACTTTGAATAGGGTATCGCCCTGAAAAAAAAGTCAACAGCCAGCACAACCATCAATACAACATTTTGAGTCAGCGCAAAAACTGTTAGAATCAATAATGTCAAAACTGCGTTGACACGCGTAACCCTTTCGTTTATCTTACTTTCAGTTATGGGGCAAAATGCATAAGATCTCATGTGTTGGACTTTTGATTATTCCACAATTCATTCACAGGTCATTTGTCGAAACAGGAAGACGAACCTGACAAGTTTTTTGAATATTTAAAAAGCTTATCCGTAGAGATCATCCTGCACGTATATTCCTGTTTTTACTTGGTAAGGAGAAAGTAAACTTTTAAAAAGTCAGTACTTTAGCATCGCTTTTAAGGTATTCGGTTAACGGTTTTCCCATTCCCTTCACCTCAAAACCTAAGGCTTTTAGTTCATCGACCACGTTATAGCTACTGGCACAAGCTATGCATGCTTTGAGTACTACTCCGTCCTGTTGCATTTGCTTCACCTTTTCCTGTAGTTTTTGGTTTTCAGAAATAAGTTTTGCCGAAGGGCCCCATACAATAAGCGTAACCTCTTCGAACCATTGATTTTTCTTGGCAGCATGGGTATACATGAAAGCGACCCGTTCGGCTACATATGGATCTCCGCTTGTCCAAAGAACTACAAGCTTATCGGAAGATTCCGGGTTGGGGTTATCTTGTGCCATGGTTTTTAAACTTGCAAGCGTTAAGACGCTTATGATCGCTAATAATAGAATTTTACTTTTCATAATTGAACGGTTTTTAAGATGTTATTTTTTTGTCTTCAGTCTTTGCGGGTGCTCATAGGAAAAATCTTCCTCCTGAATCATTTCTAATGTTTGTTCTATAGAAGGACGGTCACCCCAAAAAGTGCCCCTGTAAATAAATCGAACTTCACCTTTTGGATCAATAATAACTGTTGCAGGTCTGTTGATGTATTCCGCATGTACAGCGTAAGCTAAAGGGTCGGCTCCGTATTTCGCTGCCTGGGCACCGGCGCGGTCCAGCAGGTGTGGCCACCATATCTTGTTTGTATAGGTTTTCCTGAATGACTTATCTGTAAACCAATATTCAGGTTCCAGTTCTTTTCCTACCATCACCCTGCCGCGATATATATCATGTGTTTCCAATGTAAAAACCTGTATCTTGGCTTTTTTAAACGCTTCCTGCATCTTCATTAAGTCCTGAAATTCGCCGTGACACACGGGGCACCAATCCGCAAAAATCCAGATTAGCACAACCCATTTTTTGTTTTTAAACTGACTTAATTGCCATTCGTTCCCTTCTGTGTCTTCCAGAACAAAGTCAGGTGCCTGCTCATTTTCCTGAACCGTTTCAAATGTTGATTCATCCAGGGAAAGAAAAGCTTCTCTTAATTTATTTGTAGCGCCGACTTGTTTTTTGATCTGATCTATTGCCAGTTCGCATTGATGGCGCACATCTCTCGATGGATCTTCTTCGACTTTTTTGCGCAATAATTCCAGCGAGGATTTTGACTCCATTTGGCCCAGGGCGATCACAGCCTGCGAGCGAACCATTGCATTCCGGTCCTTGCGAACTATTTTCTCCAGTTCAGGGATAGCGCTTTCAGCACGGAGTACACCTAAGGCTTTCGCGCTTATCTGTCGTACATGAGGTGATCTGTCGGTTAAACCGCTTTTTATGTCTTTTACCTGTTCGTTTCCTGCACGTATTAAATCCCTTACTGCCAACAAGCGTACCTCCCAATCTTTGTCATCCAGATCGGCAATACCTTCTTCTCCCAGGGAAGAATCCATGGTCATTGAATTTTCTTCATTCAACGGGTTGAAGTTGTGTTCCCGCACTCTTTTAAAGACCTTATCTACAGAAACATCCTTGTATGATGGTTCTTCCCGGCTATTTTGTCCGTTGAGTGAAATTGTCATGGTTAAAAACAGAATGAATATAAGATATGGGTACATGTTCGAAATTTTAGTCATTGTAATTTTAGTTTTGCAGTTCATTCAGCACTGCCAATAAAAGTCCTGCGCTTATCCGGGTTGAATAGTCGGGGTTGATGTATTCGAACAATATGGTACCCGAAGTATCAACAACGAAGACAGCGGGTACAGGGAGGAATCCTTCATTTTTTCCGTTGGATCTGCTTTTCAACATCTCCTGATGTTTTTCCGGGGCCTGAAAGGCCAATCCCATTGCCTTTAAAAAATCCCCATTGGCATCGGAATACAAGCTGTAATTCAGCCGGTGTTCTTCGTCTGTAGTTTGTAGATTTTCAGGGGAATCCGGGCTAACAGCAATCAATTGATATCCCAGGCTAAGAATTTCCGATTCGGCCTCCTGTATTTCGGCAAGATGGGCATTGCAATAAGGGCACCATCCCCCGCGATAAACCAGGAGGACCGTTGGTTTTTTTCCTGTGATGCTGGAAACTTTATGATTTTCACCTTTTGGTGTTGTTAATATGCCCTCCGGGATTTTTTCTCCGTAGAGGAGGGGAGAAATGTCTTTGGCCTTTTCAGGCAACTGGGCAACCGTTTGCATTTGGCTCATTGCTGTTAGTAATACGATAAGGAATAGTAGTTTTTTCATGATGATATAATTTTAAATTCTGACATGGTATCTGATTTTATAATCTAAGCAATCGCTTAGGATCTGGTTAAAAAAATTATTTTATGTTCATAAAAGCTACACTGATGATATCGTTGATCTGTTTTTCAGATAATACTTTGGCGCCTACTGACAGACCCTGCATGATGCCCAACAGATAATTCGAATATTTGTCCGGATCTGTCTCAGAAGAGATTTCACCGGCTTCAACAGAATTTACCAATACCTTTTTCATCATATTCTTAATGAAGTTGAAATAATTCTGAAGTTCGGCGGCCACTTCCGGATCCTTGTTCCCAAATTCCGCAGTGGAATTTACCACGAGACAACCTCTGTAGGTTTCGCCATTTCTTACTTGCCGGGAAAAATTTTCGAGGAAATGTTCCAGGTCTTTAAGCCTTGCGTTGGGCTTTAAAAGCGGATGAAACCTGTTGGTTTTAACATATTCCCGGTATTTCTTCAATGATTCAACAAACAACTTTTTTTTGTTTGTAAAGGCAGAATAAATGGAAAACTGGTTGATGCCCATCTCTTTTTCCAACATCCTTACCGATGTAGCCTCATAGCCATGGTCCCAAAAAACCTGCATGGCCTTTATAAGAGCCTCATCCTTATCATATGCTTTATTTCGTGGCATGTTTTGAAGCTTTTTGCAAAAATAAGCAATCGCTTAGAAATAAACAAATGAGAATAACCACGGTAAGCATCTACCCCGAATTATTCAAGAATAATTCTGACGCCATTGAAAAATCTGGCTTTTTGCTTCAATAAATT
>CAYNPZ010000149.1:3806-9179 GCA_964399175.1 uncultured Bacteroidales bacterium
AGCCGATTTTTCTAATGCGGGATCCTACCCGCAAACCATCGCACATCCATAAACTTTCCCGCTTATTTCAGCGGGATTCGTTTATGAATGATCCAGGCTAAAAAGGGGTTAATTTTTTATTTGACATTCTCCTTAACCCTGTTAACAAACTGTTTAGATGGTCTGAATGATGGAATGTAATGTTCAGGGATAACAATCTCTTTGTTCTTTCCAATATCCCGAGCTTTCTTTTGTGCCCGTTTTTTAACAATGAAACTTCCAAAACCTCTCAAATAAACATTTTCGGTGCCAATCATGGATTCTTTGACAGTTTCCATGAACGCTTCAACCGTTTTCTGAACGGTTACTTTTTCAAGACCTGTTTTTCTTGAAATTTCGCTTACAACGTCTGCTTTTGTCATTTTATAAAAGTTTATAATTACCAATAATTTAATTACAAATTGGATGTAAATCTAAAAAGATTTTTTGTAAAGTATTCATGTTTTGGCAAACATATATTATTAAGATAACAAGATTTTACCCAAGATAGGCTTTTAACTTCTTGCACTTTTCATTCTTTTTGAGCTTTTTGAGGGCTTCCACTTTGATTTGCCTTGTCCGCTCTTTACTCAAATTGTTTTTTTCAGCAATTTCTTGCATGCTTATGATAGATTCATCCCCCAATCCGTAAAATGATCTGAGAATACTTGCTTCTTTCTCAGTTAAAAGTGAGGATATAGCGCTTTCAATTTCCTGGCTGAGCGATTCAGTAACGAGGTTGTCATCGGGCGGGTTTTCTTCGCTTTCTATGTTATCAGAAAGGGTATATTCTTCCTCCTCATTTAAGGGAGCATCCATAGAAACTGGTTTGTTGGAATTTTGCCAGCATTGTTTGATTATTTTGGGTGACCACTGTAAAACCTGTGATATTTCTTCCTGCGTAGGTTCTCTTTCATACTTTTGTTCGATTTCAGAAAAAGTCTTATAGATTTTGTTAATGGCATTGACTTTATTGAGGGGCAGTCGGACAGTTCTTCCCTGTTCAGCCAATGCCTGCAGGATGGATTGTCTGATCCACCACACGGCATAGGAAATGAATTTAAAACCTTTTGTCTCGTCAAATTTATGAGCTGCTTTGATCAAGCCCAGATTGCCTTCGTTGATCAGATCAAGAAGACTTAGTCCCCGATGTTGGTATTTCTTTGCCACGGATACCACAAAACGGAGATTGGCTCTTACCAGTTTTTCTAATGCTTGTTGATCATTTTTCCTGATTCGCCTTGCCAGTTCCACTTCCTCTTCTGGGGTAAGTAATGCTTCTTTGCTAATTTCATGAAGATATTTGTCAATAGAGACTTCATCACGGGTGGTTATTTGTTTATGGATCAATAAGTTTCTCATAAGATATACAAAATTGTAATAAGCAGGCAAGGTAAAAATTTTAGCTGAATATTAAAAGATAAATTATTTATGTAAAAAACAAGCGGGTTTGTCGCTAAAGAAAGCCAATTCGTCAAAATTAACATGACATCCACTTATGATGTTTACTGAAAATGTGGATTGTTTAATATATTTATTTACGCAAAAGATTCACAGTAGAATAGAGTAAAAATACCTGATTTGAAAATCAGGTATTTTTACTCTTTACATTAACTTCAAATTTCATGTCACTGATAGAAAGCGGATTCCCTATAGAAGATGATGAAACCCTTAAACTTATGAGAAAAGCATGATTTTAAGAGGATGTAATGTTATTGGTTGGTTAAATGTGAGTTATAATATTTTTCCGATTTAAGAGCCCGGTGTTTTTTCTTTATGAGACGACATGCAAATATTCTGAGTATTTAGCTTTTGTAAGGTCCATTAGAGTATAATTACGTAACAGGTAAGTCAAATAGGGTATAAATACGCGATTGAGGTGTGTGTAGAACATGTTTATTCATCCCTTATCAGTTGCAAAAAAATTGAGATATGAATCCGGAACATCAAATTCAGTGTATTCCTGAAACATTCAATTTGTCTGATCCCCCATTTACTTTGCCGGCTGCATGGCATTTTCGAAAATGTCAATCCCTTGCTGATTCTCCCTTTCCCTTATTATTTCAGGTAAAGTGGTTTTCCCGCCACTTATGGTCTCCATACCCTTGATTGCGATTCGGAAACCTTATGCGGTTTGCCTGCTATTCTCGTCTATATTATCTTCAAATAAGTGTTTTAACTTATTGTTTCTGTCAAAATTCTTGACTTTTTGAATGATCATTTTACCTAGTTTTTGATGGTCCTGGTTGTGGTCAGAAATAAATGTAAGCAATAAACTTTCCAACTCATTATCAATTTTATTCTCATGTAAATAATCCTGCAAACTCTTTAAACGGTTATTAAACAGGTTGGCTTGGCCAATATCTTTGGTACTTTTTTCAATATCACTAAGCCATTTTTTGTCATACCTGTAATATTCAAGATAGTAAACAGCTTGCGCTATCCGATGACTTAGACTCTGATAATCATTTTCATTTAATTTTGACATAGCATTTGATTTTATAATGACAGCATTACAGAAAAAAGAAGCATTTGAAATATGTAAACTCCGATGGATTCTACGTGATTTGAATGAAGATTATTGATTATAGTTGATGAGTGGCATATGATCATTGATGAATATCTTATACCGGATGTCGCGCTTGTTTGATAAATTTTGGAGTATTTTTAAATGGGAAGTTTTAGTTTTTATCCTGCTCGATAATCTCCTGTGCGAGGAAATTCTCAATCATGTTAATCCTGTCGTTTCAACTGTCGTTCCGCTGCAGCCGCAAAGCGGTTCCAAACCGCTATGCGGCTTACTCATAGTCCGCTTTGCTTTATTGTATTTCTTTTCTGTTTTATGATGTTGCCGCTTACTGATATACTTAGGTTATTCTGGATGATGATTCCCTTTTTTTTATAAATTTATTACCTTTGTTACAGATTATAAGTAGCCCTTAAACATGTAAAATTTTTAAAACGCCCAATTATGAATGAATATCTGACCGAACGCTTCAATGAACTGATACATGAAAAGAACAGCCTGAAACATCTTTCTATGGAAAATCTCCACTTCTTTGAGATGTTTGTGAAAGAGAATATTTATAAGAATTTCAGTATTTTTTCCGATGATATCGTGTCGGTACTGGCTTCGAAAAGTAACTATGATGGAGTGATATATAATTCCGATATGAACCGGATTTCGGATGAGCAGTATTATGATCTCATCAAAACCAAGTTAGAACAGTTGAAATTGTATGACAGGGTGAACCTAGTCATATTGAATGTGATCAAATATTTTGCCGGTTATAATGATGAACAGAAAGCCGCAGTTTTCAGGAGTGTGAAGGATATATTTAAATCGGGGGAGATTAGAAATCTCAAGGACGTGATGGATTTATTACAATTTGAATTGTTCAGTTACATATATGCTACCGAAAGGGAAAAACCATTATTGCCTGAAGAACTGGAATATTTCAAAGGCACTACAGAAAATATCTTTAAGCAGTTAAAAACCGTATTTGATGAAAATATAACGGATGTATTTCATCTGGAGATTGAATTTGCAGAGGAAGGGACTGAGGTTAATTTCAGATACAGCGATAATATTTTGTTCGGTTAATAAAATAAAAAAGAGGCTGTCCAAAAAGTTCTTCGTGTTCTTTGGGACAGCCTCTTTTAGCATTAAATGTGTTGCTATGGACTATTCACCGGAAGTGGTATCTGCAGGCATCAGTTCAAGGTTCTCCGTTGTTACATTGCCTGCAACCACCTCTACATTTTCTACCCTCAGCGTATCATATCCTTCTTTGGCAGCAAATAAATCATAGCTGCCTTCTTCTAAGCCCAGAATGGCATATCCTCCGGTACTGTCACTGTAGGTTGTGGATACCACGGTATCCTGTTTAGCCCATACAGCAGCATCTTCTATACTTGCATCTGAGGTGTCGGTTACCATACCGCTGATCTGGCCTGCAGTGGTTTCGTTAACCGCACGGATAACCGGTTTAAAGTTGAATCCTTTCACTCCTGCAGGCGAGTTGAGGTTGCCCTTTAAGATGAACGACTTGCTGATATCAAAGTCGAGCAACAGGTTGGATGTAAGACCACCCTGTATCTGAATGGACGGCTCAATGAATATTTTGATGCCGGTTTGTGCGCCGCTCGGTACCTTCACATCATAGGTGTTTCCATTGGTGAGGGTCAGACTGGCATTGTCCACATACATTCTGATGAGGTCGTATTCCCCTGTAGGAACTTCCATGTCCACAAGGGTTTCAGTGACCCCGTTCCTTAGCTCCAGCAAGTTATACGTTTTAGTTGAGTCGTATAACTTTATGAAGGGATTGCCTGTGTCTGATTCCGGTTCCTCCACATCTTTCCTGATCTCGATTTTGCTGATCGTTACATTGGCTTCCTCCACCAAATCAAGATCTATCGGGGCATCGGTCAGCTCCACATTCAGCGTACCTTCCTCTCCGCCGGGCATCATACCCGTAGTTTGCTCTTCTTCACAACTGGTGACAGCAAATAGCATGGCTACTGCTATCAGCATGGCACCCAGCATGTTCTTTCTTTGTCTTTTTAATTTGCTTTTTTGCATAACTTTTTGGTTTTTGATTTTACAATAAGATCGATTATTTAGAGAAGACGATAAAAAGATCTAAAGGGTGGGAAGGATTTGAAATTTTTTTTGAATTGGTTTTTTCCTGCCCGTATTTTAGAAATTAGGATTTCCAGTTTATCCGGGTTAGGGATTTTGTCTTCTTTTAAAGTATGAGCCGGATCTAAAAGGCGGATTTTTTAGAAAAATCCGGAAAATTGTCATAGTGATTCCCTGCTTTTTATTCGAGTGCCATATCCACGAGGTTTTGTTTTTTATACCGGACCCTGGTCATATACCGATAATCAAATTATTACATTCCAACCCTTTATCATTTTCTATCGTCTTAATTAAAAAAGTTAATCCCTGTAGTTAATCCATTATGTTCTGATTAATCCCACTGCCATTCCTGAAGATTCTTTAGTGCGGGGGGAGATTAAGAGCGGAGAAAAGTTGTATTTGTTATTAAATGTTTGGTTATGGCAATAAAGGAAAATCTCTTAAGAAATCTGGAGATTAGGCAAATATCTCCGCCCCTTTCTTTAAAACCATATATAAAGGGTTACTATCTTTATCGAGGCAGGACAGGAGGGTTTCAGAATTCTTTTTTCCGGGCGCTCCCCAATGGTTCGGTTGAGATGTTCTTTCTTTTCAACGGAGCCCATGTTATTTTCCGGGAGAAAAGGCACAGGCAAAGTTTATCAGCATTTCTGGCAGGTATTTTTGAACTCAGTTATCCCATGAAGGTCAGGGTTGAAACATCCACCGGG
>CAYNPZ010000150.1:0-9013 GCA_964399175.1 uncultured Bacteroidales bacterium
TGTCTCCTTTCAGGTCAACATGTTTTTGCAAAGCTTTAAATCCTGTATAAACCGGGCCATTTACCTTGGAGACGAATCCGTTGAATCGAACGGTTCCTTCTCCTTTTGCCAGATTCCAGAAATCAATTTCTTTTCCGTCAAAATGGGTCTTGGTCCAGGGATTCCAGATTCCATAGTGATGGTAATGATCCGGCGGCTGGATTCTCGTGAGAACATTGCCTGAGGGCGAATAGAGGGGATGAATGTAGGCACTCCGGCCATAAAGCTCATCGGCTCCTTCAGGGGCAGGATACTTTGCATGGCGGTAGCTCAATACCGGCTGACCGCCTTTCTTCAATATAAGGTTCTTGTTATCCTGGGTATAACCCATGGAAGAATTCCCGGTTTGACTCTCCTCTCCGCCGCGAAGTTCATAGGTACGCTTTGTATTTTCGGAAGAAGTACCATCCAGAATCCACCAAAGCCGGTTCGGATTTCCGGCCTCCAGTTGGCACTTTACTTCTTTTTCGCTCCCTCCTGTAGTTTCTACCAAAACAAGAGGTCGATCGTTAAAAGGATAATTCAATTCTTCAAGAGAAATGCTTACGGGTGTGCTGTTTCGCTCATAAGAACCGGTATTAACTTTAATTTGGGCTATAGGTCCCTGAGCGCCGATAGTTCCCAAAATTCCAAAAAGAAAAAAGAAAAGAAAAGGGAACCACAACGCTGTTTTGTGATTGAGATGTTTTATCATAAATCAGAATATTAGTTTTATTGCCTAAATTTAATGATTTTTCCTTCGAACCACCTTATTCAGACCATTACTTCCCCGACCCCATAAAAGGATACTTCTCCGATTCTTTTGCTGATGTAGCTGATGCCAGATCGAGATAATCAATGCCATAGGGATACTGCTGGGGACGTGCAAGCAATTTGTTGGCTTCATCGTCGTTCACAAACCGCTCCTTTTGAGGATCAAACTGTAGCTTGCGTCTTAAATGCATCCCTATATGACTGACCAGGCAGGCGCTGCAGGACCGATGACCGATCTCAGCAGGGGAAACTGGCTGCCTGCGCGACTTGATTGAATCCAGCCAGTTGCGGTGGTGTTCCATATCGCTGCGGTAAAGATGTGTTTCATTGGGACCGATTTTGGATTCAAGTATTTTTGGATCGCTGGCATCCAAAGATTTTCCCTTATCCCCTGAGGCTGGATCACTGGCTGTGACCTGTGCCGGACCGCGCTTAACTGAGATCCAACCATCTTCGCCAACCCATTTTACACCCTGATCGTTCATGTTGCTGATATCCATTACCACGCCATTGGCATATTTATTTGTTACCCGGAACCCCATATGGACATCCCAGACACCTTTCCTTGGGAAGGTAGCATCGGCTTCAACTTCAACGGGACCTGAATACTCGGTACCCATTCCCCAATGCGCCGTATCTACATGATGCGCTCCCCAGCCGGTGATCATACCGGCACCAAACTGCTCCACACGAAGCCAACCCGGTCTGCCATAACCTTCCCGGGGATGAACTCGTTTTTCTGTATAATACACTTCCGGAGTCGATCCGAGCCACATGTCATAATTCAGATTAGAGGGTACTTCCATGGGAGGTTCTTCTGATCCCTGCGGATCTGCTCCAAAACCAACGTAAACTTCTTTTACATTACCTATACGACCATTACGCACCAATTCACAGGCCCGCCTGAACTGAGGCCAGGGATCCATGGAACGCTGCTGGCTTCCTACCTGAAGGATTCGGCCTGTGCGATGTATAATATTGCTTAAAACACGTCCTTCCTCAACAGTCAGGGACAAGGGTTTCTGAAGATAAATATCCTTTCCGGCCAGTGCTGCTTCTATGGCCGGCTGAACATGCCAGTGGTCCGGGGTGGAAATGATCACGGCATCAATCTCGGGATCATTCACCAGGTCGCGGTAATGCTCATACATCTTTACATTGACCGAACTGCGCTGGCCCTTGTTCTCTTTATACCAGTTTTCAATATAAGCTTTGCCGTCTTTCATACGTTTGCGGTCAACATCGCAAACGGCCATTACCTGTACATCATCATGGCGCATGCATTACGGAAGGTCATGGCTGCGGGCGATCCGGCCAAAACCAATCTGCCCTATGTTGATCCGGTTGCCTGGTGCATTTTTTCCGAAAACTGTGGAAGGTACAATGGTTGGCGCTACCAGGGTAAATGCCATGCCGGTTAAGCCGGTCTTAATAAATTCACGCCGGGTATGTCTGTGTCCATTATCTTTCATATTTTGGTCAATTTATTGTTGCTTACACTTATTTATTTTGATTCAACCAATTTTACTGATTGAGTGGCAGTACGGCTGTAATCAATTTCACCTTCGTCTTCAAGCACCCATTGGATGCCTCCCCACAAATGCTTTAAAAATTTGGGATCGGAGTAATCTTCCGGCTCATGACCCAAAGCGGTATAAAACACACGGCCATGCGTAGTTTCTCTACACCAGGCAAGGGGAAATAAATCTCCGAATATATGAGCAGGATATTCGCTGCGTTTCTCATCTTTTACGGTGGTCAAATCAGCTGCCAAAACCACATGGTTCGAAGGATTAAGATGATTCATATAATAACATTCATCATCCCAGTGCCAGGTATCTCCCAAATGATTTACCGAGGAATGGGACTTATCTATAGGTTTCACATCAAATTCCTGAAAATGGGCATGACGGATAAAAGTACCACCCAGCATGGACCAGAACCAGGGCCAGTTACGCTCCGAACCACAGGCTGAATGAATGCCAACAAATCTTCCGCCGGCTTCCATATAATGCACCAGAGCCAAACGCTGTTCATCTGAAGTGAAAGCATCGTTGTTGGTATTGGAGAAAATCAGGGCATCGTATCTGGCCAGGTTCTCACGTGTGAAATCAGCAGAATCATTGGAAACATCTGCATCAATGTTATGTTCTTCCGTCATTTCTTTTAATGCTTCCACACTGGCTTCAATATTTTCGTGAACATAGCCTTCGCCATTGCGCGTGTAAATCAGTACGGTTTTATTCTGGGCCAAGGAAAAATTGACCAATCCCAGAAAAATGCTCATCAGGATCAAATTAATGACTATCCGTTTCATTTCTGTATTTTTCATATTGGATTATTTTGAGATTTACATTGGTTCATCATATAAGTAAATTCAGAATATCATATGATAACAAAAGTCTTTTATTAATTAATTTCGATTTCAATGCCTTTCAAATTTAATAAATTATCTCAGTTTTTCATAATTTGAAATACTTGGTATTTTTGATCCATCAATCATAAATCCACCAAACCATGAAAGTATTGTTAATCTACTGCAACCGCTTTGCCTATACACCAACCACAAAAACGCTTGAATCCGCTAAGGAAATAACGGAAGGCGAAGTTTTTGAGAAAGTGCAGACGGCCTTCATACAGGTTGAAGAAGAGGACAGGGATAATGAGAAAAGCGTAAGCAAGAACCTCCGTAATCTTCTTAAATGGATACACCGGAAGAATCAGCCCGATCACATTTTGCTGCATTCTTTTGCCCATCTTTCCGACAGCAAAGCAGATCCCGACTATACAAGGGAGTTTCTCCATAAAACAGAAAAATGGCTTAAAGAAAGAAATTATTCTGTATCCCAAACCCCGTTTGGGTATTTTCTCAATTTACAGATGGATGCCCCGGGATTCTCCCTGGCAAGGGTATTTAAAGCATTTTAAGAGAATATAGCTATTTGTTCATGTCCGAAAAACCACTCAAATAGAAGGGCATTAAAATCAAGTGGGTATAAATGATATGTTCAGAAACAAGAGGATAGGCTTTAATTCCGAAGTAAACAATACCGGCGGCCCCAAAATACCGCCGGTATTGTCGTCAACTTAACCCAAACCCTAACCCAAATTGCATACAAATTTAACAAAAATTATTCCAATACATATCTATATTCACGATTTTTTCTTGATTACTCTTCACTATTCCAATCCGGAGTATCTTGATTTAACAAATGCTTGACAAAAAAATCTTTCCTTTTCCGTGCTCCATAAGCTCTTCCCAAAGTATGGCTTTCTCCCGGAAGCACTACCAATTCAAAATCCTTCCTTTCCTCTATTAATGCATCGGCCACCTGCATGGTTGAAGCCGGGTCCACATTGTCATCTACCTCTCCTACAATAAGCATCAGTTCGCCTCTGAGTTTATCGGCATTGACTACATTGGAGCATTCCTTATAATGTGGTCCCACCGGATAACCCATCCACTGTTCGTTCCACCACATCTTGTCCATTCGGTTATCATGACATCCACTGGAAGCAACACCAACCGTATAGAACTCAGGATAAAACAGCAAAGCAGCAAGTGCATTCTGTCCGCCCGCTGAACTTCCGAAAATCCCTATCTCAGTGGCATCAATATAGGAATACTCTTTTGCGGCTGCTCTGATCCAGCGTATTCGATCGGGAAAGCCCCCATCCTTCAAATTTTTCCAGCAAACATCCAAAAACTCTTTGGATCGGTTGTTTGTCCCCATTCCGTCAATCTGCACCACAATAAAACCCAGTTCGGTCAAATCATTGATATGTCTGATATAAGAGTTAAAGGTTTTCTGAACATGAGAATCCTGCGGACCGGCATAAATATATTCAATCACAGGATAGGTCTCAGAAGAATCGAAATCAGAAGGTCTGTAAATGTTGCCCCAGATATCCGTTTCTCCGTCACGTCCTTTGGCTTTAAATACTTCGGGGCGTGACCATCCGGCATCGATCAGCTCTGAGATGTCGCCCTCTTCAATGGTCATAAGAAGCTCACCATCTTCAGCCCTCCTCAATACTGTCTTTGGGGCTTTATCAGCACGGCTGAAATTGTCAACAAAATATTCCCGGTCTCCTGAAAAAGTAGCATCGTGACTGGCCATTTCAGGAGTAAGCTCTGTCAGATCCGAGCCGTCAAAATCTACTTTATAGTAATGAATTAAATAAGGATCTTCATCCTTGTTTTTGCCACTTGCCTTAAAAAAGATTTCGCGTTCTTCCTCATCAATATGTTCTATCCCACGTATCACCCATTCTCCTTTGGTAATCTGATTCTTCAACTCTCCGTTTTTGCCATCAAATAAATAAAGGTGGTTCCATCCATCCCGTTCTGATGTCCAAATTATTTCTTCCCCGTCATTGATATCCCGGCGGAACAATTTCCCATCGGAACTGTAATCCACAAAAGTATTGCTTTTTTCTTCAATGAGAACCCGTGAACTGCCGGTTTCCGCATCCACTTCAACCACCTGATAAAGCTGATGTCCCCGCTGATTGAATTCAAAAGTAAAACCCCGGCCATCTTCCCACCATTGAATCTTGCTCAACTCATACTGATTTTTAAAAGATTTTCCATCCACCGGTACCTGTTCTTTTTCTGTAACATCAAACAAGGTAGGCCGCTTTATGGGCAGGGCATCACCGGGCCTCAGATATTCCCTTTTATGAAGCTCCGGTCGCAGCTGATCATCGGGTGCCGATTCGATGAAATAGAGGTGACGCTTTTTGTTAGGCCGAATCTTATAGGTTGCCAGTTTTTCGGAATTCGGCGACCATTTGATATAAGAAGAATAGAAGTCTCCCTCGGAACCATCATAACTAAGTTGATAGGTTCTTCCGGAGGTGGTATTCCTGATCCATAAATTGTAATCTTCAATATAGGCCACCCAGTTGCTGTCGGGTGAAACTTCCGGGGACCTGCCTAAAAAATCCCGGCTGGAACCCCAGTAAGCCTTGGGATGGCTGCGATCCTTCGGGAATTCCAATTTCTTTAATTTTTTTAACGAACCGGAAGTCAAATCGTAGCTCCATTTGGTATCATCAAGCTGGAAAATCATCTTATCACGATCCCCATTGAACATCAGTTGTTCCAAATGTAAACCGTATGGCTTCAAAGCTCCACCGGTAGCATCATTCAAATTATCACACAATTTCCGGTGATCAAAAGCCCGCTCTTTGGTCTGTTCTTCCGCGTTTACCATGTAATATTCATATCCTTTGCGGGTATGGATTTTATACCAGAAATAGCAGGTATGCCTAATCCAGGAAGGATCCACATTTGCACGGTAAACCAGATCATTATACCTGCTCAGAGAATAGCCTTTACGGTAATCTCCTTTGCTAATCTGCGAGTATGTATCCGCACTCACAAAAAGAATGATAACGGAGAGAAGAAAACAGTTTATAAATGGTTGCAGCACTTTCATACGAAATGATTCTTTTAATTAGAGTATAGAAACGACCGTTTGTATTCAATAAAAAGTAACTTTTTGTAAAATTTCTTTATCCCGAATCATTCAAAATAGTTCTCAGGCAATTCATCAAGGTTAATACTTCATCCAGATAAAGTCAATTCCTATTAAATTTGAGCCCCTTTCCCGGTTTTCGATAACCAACTCATGAAGGCCCTCTTTTAACTCGATCCTTTGAGAAACATGATTCCTTGAAACAATAGCATGCTCCTGATGCAAGTCAACTAACGGTTCGTTCCCAAATTTTAATTCCTCACCATCAACCATGACTGAAATATTCCCGCTGTTTGGTGAATGGGCAGCAGTCAGAGCAATATTTACCGTAGTATCCTTAACAATCGGAATATCAAACCTCAATGACTCCTCTTCATTATTGGATCTCCAAAGCATATATTTCCCTTTTGTCCATATATATCCCGTCTCACACGAAATCTTTGCCGGATCTTCAACCAATGTTTCTGCCTCATAAAAAATCGAATTGGCTGCGCCAAAGGCGGCTCTGGCCTGATTCCAGGCAGGCAATTCAGGCAACTTCACGTCCTCCGCTAAAATCTCCCTGTGATCATCATTGAAGTGCGGGAAGGCATATAAATAGGCAATCCGGCTGTAGGAAAAACCGGGAACCTCACTGTGTGACAAAAGTTCCATATAAAAATCAATCCTGTTTTCAAAGGGCACATCATCCAGGATCTGATACCGGTAATTGGTGACAAAGCCCCTGTTTCCGGGTCCGTCATTTCGGGGTTGGCCGCAAAAAGCATGGTCGAATATGGCTCTGGATGACCAGGAATAATTAAAATAATCCTCGGAGCCGGTTCCGAAGATGGAGGGGGTATCTTCACCATCGATAAAGATCTTTTCATCGCCTTCACCCCACCAGTTGCCCCAGCTGGTTGGAATACGGCAAGGATTCAATATAAATGCAGATGCCCCAACCAATCTGCCTTTACCGGAACCAAGTACATAGGGAATATCAAAAGGGGTTTCCCCTGAGGCGGTCAGGTTGTGATCGGCTCGCCAGTGTGCCCTGAAATGCATCGATTTTCCATCTTCCCATTCATACTCTTTGAAACGCAGAGATGCGGAGACCGTGATATCCTGATCAGACAGATTGTCAATCTCTATTCTGACTTTTTCCCTGAATGGCATAACAAAGCGGCATATCATGGATCCATCCGCGTTCACCGTAAAAGGCAGGGAACTGTAAGAATCAATACCGGGAGCAGTACCAAAGAAATCACCTATGGGCGCTTGCACCTGTGGAACAGAAGCGCCGTCAAAATAAATATTCAATATCCCCTGGCGAAGTGCCTTTTCCATATCATCTGCAGTAAGCTTCACTTCCAATCTTTCTATCGCTTTTTCTCCTTTGAGATTAAACAAATCCCCGGTAGCATGGGGAGGTACATTTTCACTTGCAGACAATGTTTCGGCACCCTCATAATTCCATTCCTTCGCCGGATGTAATAATAAACTTCCTGAACTGTCAAGCGCCTGGGTATATTCCTCCAAATTATCCGGAGAAAATGTTTCCACTTCTACATCCTGGTCGTACAGGCGCATCTGAATGTGGTAAAAATGCAGCTTGTCAAGATCTCCTTCCCATTCTATCCGGCAACGCTCCGAGAAAGGGATGGGAAGATAAAATGCATCATACTGCCGCAGGCTGTTCTGATAACTTCGCTGTGTTCCTTTACCGGAAAGGACCTGAAAAGTTCTCCAGAAAAAGTCTTCTGCCTTACCTTCAAATACAGGCTCTTCCGCGTCATCCAGGTAAACACGGAGACTACCATTGATCCTTGCAGACCACAACCTTACTATAACACCCGGCCTTTGCACATCACAGATCAAATATCTGCCAATACCATCCTCACCGGCTTTTTCCAACACCTTTTTAAAACCGGGCACCGGCTCACCGCCAAAACCATCGCTGTTGGCAAACCATCCGGATTCATAGGGAGAAGTACTTCTCCTGTCATAGGAAGAAAACTGGACCGTTTTATAAGAATTTTCGGGAAATCTGGTTAAGCGCTCCAGATTCGTCATTTCATCTATTAAACTTTCCATGGTGACAGGCTGCGACTGTACAGATAAACCAACAATGAGCAAAAGGAAGCTCATTATTCCGCTCAGATACAATTTGTGGTTTTTCATATTTATGTGGATTACTTGTGATAAACCTTAAAGCAAACCTATAGAAAGGTTCCGCAGGGTACCCTTCTTTCGTTGCTACGGAATTCTCTTTTTTGAAAATGAATGCCGGTCTTTCGATGATATTCAAAAAGAAGCCAACTTACTATTCTTTTTTAAGTTTCGCCACCCAACCTCCGCCGGGCGCCATATGAATATTCAGATCATCGGAAGCATTTACTGTTATCGTTTCTTTTTTGTAATCTTCAGCATGACGGTCGGCATTGATGCCGTCGCGGAAGAGTTCCACCTTATAATTCCCGGAGTCCAGAAATGAAAGATCAACTTCCAGGTCACGCTCGCTCCAGTCGGTCATGGCACCAACATACCAAACATCATCTTTCTTCCTGGCTAAAATCAAATATTCGCCAATCTCACCTTCCAAAACTTTCGTATCGTCCCATACAACCGGTACATCAGAAATGAATTCCGTACATTCTTTTTCTTCTCTGTAGTTGTTGGGACTATCCGAAAGCATCTGGAGCGGGTTTTCAAATTCAATGCTCAGCTCATTGTAACGGTTACGTATGTCTGATCTCTTC
>CAYNPZ010000151.1:0-9005 GCA_964399175.1 uncultured Bacteroidales bacterium
TTGACAATGGAGGATTGGATATGGGATGGGAGAAATCCACCGGAGGACGCGGAAGCAAAGGGCAAATATATGAGGGAGGATTGCGTGTTCCCTCTATTATAGAATGGCCGGCCCGCCTTCAAAAACATAGGGAAACAAATGTGCCTGCGGTGACCTCAGATATTTATCCCACTCTGCTTGAAATTGCTAATCTGGAAATTGAGGAGCAGCCTGTTCTGGATGGGATAAGCCTTGTTCCTTTAATTGAGGGTAAAATGGAAGAAAGAGATCAGCCTGTTGGTTTCTGGCAATTCCCTGAGGGAGGAAGGCTGGTTTCTTCAAGTAAAAAAATGAGAGAGCTATGGAGAAAGCAAAAAGCCGGTGAGTCCGTTGATTCATCCAGATTGCATTTAGATGCCGCTGACATAACCACTCGTTATCCCGAAGATGATTTTCGTGGTCATGCTGCCTGGCTTGACTGGCCCTTTAAGTTTCATCGGATAGAGGATGATTCAGGAAATGTGAGAACAGAACTTTACAACCTTGAGGAAGACCCTATGGAGCAAAATGATCTATCTGATGAAAAGACTTCTAAGACTGAATCTATGAGGACTCAACTGGAAAAATGGCAGAGGTCTGTTATAAAAAGCCTTAATGGCAGAGATTATCGTTAATACATTATAATAGTTTTAAACTTTTGAGCTTATGAAACTACGTCGGCGTATTGTATGGATTGGTGCTATTGTGTTGGCTTTAGCAGCCGCAGGGTATTTTTTATATACAACTTATTCTTATACCCATAAAGCTGCCGATATTCTGGAAGAGACAGATGTTAAGGGCGGACTGATCGCCCATGTTGGGTTTGACGATGGAAAACTCACCTCCGCATTCCATGCCAATGACCGTTATATTGTCCACGGACTTTCACGGGACATGGAAAAAATCAGGAGTGCCAGGGAATACCTTCGCAAAAAGGACTTGTATGGAGAAGTGACTGTTCAGCAATGGCGCAGCAAAACACTTCCCTATTCCGATAACCTGGTCAATCTGCTTGTGGTTGAAGATACGGATGAAGTATCCCGGGAGGAAATGATGCGGGTGCTCTCTCCGGAAGGATTGGCCTATGTCAACCAAAACGGGGAGTGGACCCAATGGGTCAAACCCCGACCCGACAGCATCGATAAATGGAGCCACTATCTGCACGGGCCTTCCAACAATCCGGTGGCCAACGATTCGGCAGTTGGTCCTCCGCGACGTCTACGGTGGAAATCAGACCCTATGTGGTGTCGTAGCCATGAATTCCTCTCCAGTTTTCCGGTAATGGTCTCCGACGGCAAACGTGTTTTTTATGTATTTGATGACGGACTTACCGGCGTTACCAGAGATGAAGTGCCGCAAAACTGGACCTTGTATGGACGGGATGCCTACAGCGGGGTGCGGCTCTGGAAACGCTCGCTGAAAAACTGGAATGAGCCGGGAGACAGCAGTTATGTCACCAGCTTGAGGGGAGTCCCGAGTAAGATGCAAAGAACCCTCGTGGCCGGGGATGACCTACTGTTCACCACCATTGACTACCACGGGCCCATTGAAATGCTGGACCCGGCCACCGGTCAAACCATTAAAACACTAAAGGGGACCGAAGGTACTGAAGAGCTCCTTTATTCCAATGGAATTTTATATGCCCGTATTAATCCGAAACCAACAGAGGGGACACCCAGGATCATCGCTGCCGACCCAGATGCCGGGGAAATTATGTGGGAGCAAGAGACAGAAAATTACAATTCCAATTCTCTTGCCGTCTCCAACGGCAATGTGGTTTATAGCACGGATCATCACCTTGTCTGCCTTTCAGCGGAAGAGGGTGCGCAACAGTGGAAAACAGAATCAGAGCATCTGGAGGATTATTCCTGGAGCGCAGGACCGACAGTCATTATCAATGACCGCACCGTACTTATAAAACACAACGATGTTACGGAAATGCGAGATCTCAGTACAGGAGAAGTGATATGGGAAAACCGGGCGCCGCTCAAAGATAGCCCGCTAAGGGCCAGCGATGTGTTTGTTATAGACAGTCTGGTCTGGCACAGCAATACAGGGGAAATAGCCGGATATTCCCTCGGCAGCGGCAAAAAGATAAAATCTTTTAAACCGGACAGCATCTTCAGCGAGGGCCATCACCTAAGATGCTACGGGGCTAAAGCCACCGGCAACTATATTCTTCCCCAATACCGCGGGCTGGAATTTGTGGGCCTTGACGATCAGCCGCATGTACAAAATGACTGGACCAGAGGTCCGTGCCGCTACGGGGTTATGCCTTCCAATGGCTTGGTATATGTGCCTCCTCATCCCTGTTTTTGCTATGCCGGTGCCATGCGAAAAGGGCTTAATGCTTATTCTACCGCATCTTCCGGGGAGATAGAAAACGAAGTGGCAGGTTATAGGGATACCGCAGATCGTTTGGTACGAGGTCCGGCCTGGCAGAAAACAACAGAGGAAGCCGGTGAAGACAAATCCTTATCCTGGCCCATGTACCGGCACGATCACCGGAGGAGTGGAGCTACCGAAACAAAGGTAGAAGGGAAACTCACCAGGGAATGGCAGGTGAAGATCGGGGAAAACCTGACCTCACCTGTTGCTTCCGGGGGAAAAGCTTATGTATCTGCCAAAGACCGGAATACGGTTTATGCAATGGATATCCAAAAAGGTGAGGTTCTGTGGCGCCGTTCTGTGGGCGGGCAGGTTGATTCTCCACCCACTTTGTATGAAGGAAAAGTGATTTTCGGGTCTGCCGATGGCTGGGTGTATTGTCTGCGCTCAGGTGACGGCAAGCTGGTCTGGCGTTTCAGGGCTGCTCCTTCTCCTCGTATGATGATGCACAAAAATCGCATTGAATCCCCCTGGCGGGTCCATGGCAGTCCATTATTACACAAAGGTAAAGTTTATGTAACTGCCGGAAGAAACAGTTTTCTGGACGGGGGCATTTTTCTGTACAGTCTGGATCCGGATACCGGCGAAATGCTGCACAGCACCCGGCTCGACACCTGGATGCGCACTCGCAAGGATGCTGAAGACGAGCCTTTTCTGCCTGCCTTTCATATTGAAGGGGCCCGTTCGGACATACTGGTCAGTGAAGGCGGATACATTTACCTGGGACAAATGAAATTTACCCCCGAACTGGAAAAGCTTGATCCCCCTTATCGGAAAGGCCCGGACAGCTACGAAACCGACAGGGGATCTCCTGATGCCTATGGACCCATTGTTCAGGGAGACCCTGTTTCTAAAAATCCCGAGTATGAATTTGTCCACAAGGAAACCATAGAGCAATACCCTAAATTTGCCCAAAGATGGTATCGCCGGGGTCATATGGGGGCCAGAGAAGTTGGGAAACACCTGTTTGCTACCGGCGGATTTCTTGATGATTCCTATTTTAATCGCATTTACTGGATGTATTCGGATACCTGGCCAGGGTATTACATGGGTAATGTTGCTTCTAAAACCGGTCAGTTGCTTGTTATGGGACCTGAAAAAACTTACGGTGTAAATGCCTATAATGAACGGGTGGTTTTAAGTCCCGAACTTACACCCGGAAACACAAATTATCTGCTCTTTGCCGATGACAATGACAACGAGCCGGTCCTTACACAGGAAAACTGGGGCCGTGACAAGGGCATGGGATTTTCCCGCTCGCAGGCCCCGGAATGGTTCGACTGGGTTCCCGTAAGAGTTAAGGGGATGGTACTTGCCGGGGAGCGGCTGTTTATGGCTGGTCCGCCCGATGTGATTGACCCGGAAGACCCGATGGCCGCTTTTGAAGGAAGGAAAGGAGGCAGGCTTTGGTCTTATGATGCCCAAAGCGGGAAACCAACAGGAAAATATTCCCTTTCCCGGCCCCCGGTGTTTGATGGCATGATAGCTTCAGAGGGGAGGATACTGATTTCCACAACCGATGGGTCGCTTCAGTGTCTGAAAGGTGAGATAAATCCGTGATTAACAAGATTTATTGATAATATAGATAAGGTTTTATTATTCACCGATATGCCGGGTCCGAGGAATATCATGTGAGTATACGGGACAAATGATGGATCCGGGGAAGTGTAAAAATAAGCGGGAGGCAATTGCATCACGGGGGTTTTCTCTATAATTCATTTGACAAGTTTTTACAAGCAAATGAATAGAGTTAACCTCAATGATTTTACCTCACTTTCCTGGAGCTTGCAAATTGATTTCCCAATGGATATAAAGGCCACCACTCTTATCAATCTGCTGTTTACCGGCAAGTCAGAAAGGATTGATTCAAGCCGGGATGCGGTCTACAGTGAACAGGAGCGGTATGCACTGTGCCGCCACCTTAGCAATGGATATTCGGGCCGTGCCATTCGCACCCGGAATTATCTCTATAATAGAAACTATGAGACCGATCGCTGGCTTGCCGGCGTTCCTCAATTATTTGGCGATATAGATGCCCATATGCTTCATTATCCCTGTCCGACGAAAATGTATATGCTCACCTTCAGGGATAACCCTGATTTGCGGCCTTTATATGAAAAAGCTTTCAAAATGAAAATAATTTTTTCAGCGGGTAAACCAGATGAACTATCACTTTTATTTACTTCAGAATTCGGATGAAACAATCGATATATAAATTTTTGAAAAATTTAAAAAAAATTTGGTTTTAAGGGTAGGACTTTTCAAATTTGAATTTTCGTAATAAAAAATTAATTGTTGTTAAAGTGGATAAATATTTGTTTTGAGTGTGGAAGAGAGGTGTTATATAGGCAGCCCGGCACAAATCCGGCGGCTCAACCTTTTTCTTTTTGGGTTTTGGGTTAGGTTTTCATAAAAGCCGCCGTATTTACCGGGTGTGAGGAAAATAATATCAAGCTTTCAGGTTCATGCAAAACAAGATTCGAAAGAAAAGAAATATGAAAAATCATATAAAACAGTGGTGTTAAATCTAAAAATAAAGAAAGGAGGTCCCATGAATAGCTAACCCGATTGATTTCAATCACAATTACAAATGAAAAAGGCGGAAAATGCAGCCACATTTCCCGCCATTACAAATGTACAATCGAATTATTCAATTTAAAAGCATTGCAAATTATGGAAAAAAAGATTAAAAATGCAAATCGACTATTGTTGCTGTTGATATTTATTTTTGGAGTTTTTACAAACTTTTCAATGGCAGCAAATTCGGATGTCTCATATGCAGACGAGAAACAACTAACACTAAATGCCGAGAACATTACCCTTCAACAGGCGATCCAAAGAATCCAGGATCAGTCTGAATTCGACTTTTTTTATAAGAATGTAGACCTGGAAAAGACTCAGAAGAAGGTATCTTTTGCTTTTGAAGGCAAGACCATTCATGAAGTACTTCCTGAACTATTGTCAGGCACCAATTTGGCCTACAAAGTGATGGAGAAAGATGTTGTGATTTTTCCATCATCATCGGAAACTGTTAAAGAAAATGATGCTTCTACTGATGAAGCCCGGCAGCAAGAGATCGAAGTCTCCGGTACGGTAACCGATGCACAGACCGGCGAGCCACTACCGGGAGTGAACATCGTTGTACAAGGCACCACTATAGGTACCACAACCGACATGGACGGTAATTATTCCATCGAAGCCCCTGAGGATGCTACGCTGGTATTCTCATTTGTGGGTTATCAGGAAGTAGCCATGGACATCGAAGGCCGGCAGCAGATTGATGTGGAGATGGAACAGGCAGTGACTGAGTTGGAAGAAGTTGTTGCTGTGGGGTATGGTTCTCAGAAAAGAAGTAATATCAGTGGTTCTGTTACGGACATAGAAGGTGAGGCGCTTGAAGATGAGCCTGTTGCTCAGGCGTCAGCAGCCTTGCAAGGGGATATAAGTGGTATTAGCATTCGTCAGCAAGGAGGAGCCCCCGGCAGAGAATCGGCTGATATACGTATCAGGGGATTTCAAACCTTTAGTGGAGCAGGAAATAATCCATTAATTCTTATTGATGGAGTTCCCGGTTCACTGGATAATGTAAATCCTGCTAATATTGAAAATATTTCCGTATTAAAAGATGCTTCATCAGCAGCTATATATGGTTCAAGAGCTGCAAATGGCGTAATCCTTGTAGAAACTGCACAAGGTGAAGCAGGTACAATGAATATAACTTATAACGGTTATGTTGGGGTTGGAGAAATGCAAAATACACCCCGGTTTGCTGATTCATGGGAGTATGCAATTGCACGAAATGAAGCGTTAGAATACATGGGAGCAGGGAAAGAATTTACTCAGGAAGAGATAGAAAAATTCAGATCGGGCGAATTGCCCAATGATCATCATTATGAAATGGCATTTGATAATTATGCTCCGCAAACCAAACACAATCTGAAAATCAGTGGAGGCTCAGAAGATAATCAATATATGTTTTCAGTGGGTTATACCCGAAAAGACGGTTTGCTACAAAATAATCTGTATGATTCCTATAGCAAGAATCTGGAGAACTGGATGGATCGATATCAGTTGCGACTTAATGTAAACAGTGAGCTTCATGATAGATTGCATGCAGAAATGAATCTTTCAGGAGATTATTCAAAAGACATTGCTCCGGGGGCTTTTACCGGTGATGGAACAATGGAAAGACTGGTTACCAGGATCACCCGCCAACCTTCAACAGATGCGGCGAGAATTCCTGCAGGAGATGAGAAAAGTTCCACCGGCTATTTTTATGCCCATGTGGACAGGGGTGTTCCATGGGGATCGATAGACAGTGAAAACCATGAAAACGACCGGGATTGGAATTTCAATGGGAAGGCTCAATTGACTTACGATGTGGCCAATTCACTTGAAATAACCGGAAGAGCAGGATATACGTTTGATTATAGTAAATATAAGAAATTCAGATCTTATTTTATTGCGCGACCCTACCTAACACAGAAACCTTCAAGGCTTTATCAATCGATGGGAAGAAGCGATGAGATGATGCTGGAAGCTTTGGCTAGGTATGATAATACTTTTCAGGAAAGTCATGAGATAAATGTGATAGCCGGTTATTCTCAGACAGAACACAGAGGAGAATGGGTTAGCGCTTATCGGGATCGTTTCCCTAATAATCAACTTTATCAGATAGGTGCAGCAAGTTCTGCCAATCAGCAGAGTAATGCCAGTGCCAGTGAATGGGCTTTACAATCTTATTTTATGAGGGCTAATTATTCGTATGAAGGCAAATACATGTTAGAAGCAAATGCCCGGTATGACGGGTCATCTCGTTTTGCGCCGGAGAACAGGTATGGATTTTTCCCATCTTTTTCTGGTGCATGGAGAATTTCCGAAGAAAATTTCATACAGGAAAGTGCTCCCTGGATATATGATTTGAAATTAAGAGGTTCATGGGGACAACTGGGTAATCAACAAATTGGTGCATATCCTTATCAAGCTACTGTAAATTTAGGTCAGGAATATGTATTTGGGAATTCTGTTGTTGATGGTGCAGAAATAGGAACGGTACCCAATCGGGGTATCAGTTGGGAAACCACAACGATTACCAATGTGGGTTTGGACATATCCCTTTTTGAAGGACAATTAAGTGCTTCAGTAGATCATTTTAAAAAAATAACCTCAGATATCCTTTATGGAATTTCAACTGCAGGGGTTCTGGGAATGGGTTCTTCGGATGTAAATGCCGGAGAAGTTCAGAATGTAGGATGGGATTTTGAAGTAAGCTATCAAGGTAGCAGTGGAAACTTTACCTATGGTTTTGCTCCCAATTTTTCTACTGTGAATACGGAAGTTCTTTCGCTTGCACGGGTTGAACGAGATATAGGTCAGAATTTATTTGTAGGAGAACCATTAAATGCCATTTATGGATATAAAGATGATGGATTGTTTGTGGATGAACAGGATATTGAAAGTTATCCCGATCAGCCGTATGATCCCCGACCCGGAGATATTCGGTATAAGGATCTGAATGGAGATGGAAAGGTAACCCCTGAAGATGACAGAACGGTTATTGGTCAGACTTCACCAAAATACACTTATGGAGGAAATTTAAGATTGGGTTATAAAAATATTAATCTTAAAGTGACCTTTTATGGAGCAGGAGGAATGAGAAGAGAATTGGAGCACTACACGGCCAGAGCTTTTGCCAACGGATCCAATGTACAGAAATGGATGTTTGAAAATCGATGGACTGAAGAAAATCCTGATAGGGATGCCATTTATCCAAGAATGAAAATCCATGGAGAAGGCCATGGTGGTCCGTATTCCTGGCATTCAACTTATTGGGCATGGGATGCCTCGTACTTGAAAATAAAGACGCTCAGGATTGGCTATGACCTTCCTTCCAGTTTAATCGAACCCTGGGGTATTAGTAATTTCCGTGTATATGCTTCTAGCCGGAATTTGGTTAGTTTTGATAATTATGTTCCCGGTTGGGATCCTGAAATGCAAGTTGTTGGCTGGGGAGGCGGCAAACATTATCCCAACATGAGAGTTTATAGTTTAGGTGTTAATGTTCAATTTTAAATACATAATATTATGAAATTAATATATAAATATTTAGGGTTATTATTTATAATCGGTGGACTTCTTTTTAGCGGTTGCAAAGAGGATTTTTTAAATCGGCAACCGTTGGATGATGTGTCTGAAGCAACTTTTTGGAAAACACAAGATGATGCACGTTTGGCTTTGAATGGCGTATATGAAAGGGATGGTATGTGGAGAAATGCCGGATGGGTGTTAAGAGACGCTGATTGTAACAGCGATAATGCCAATCTGCAAAAACCTTCCAGATCCCCATTTCAATGGGGCACTTTATCACCGAGCTCCGGAATAGTACATTGGGGTTGGAATGGTTCTTATGACCAAATATCCAAATGCAATACTTTTTTGGAAAATATTGGTGATATTGAGATGGATGAGGATTTAAAAGATCAATTTATCGCAGAGGTTAGATTTTTCAGAGCCTGGGAGTATTATAATTTGGTTCAATGGTATGAAAGCGTTCCTCTGGTTAAGAAAGAACTAACTATGGAGGAAGCGAACAGTGTAAC
>CAYNPZ010000152.1:0-8934 GCA_964399175.1 uncultured Bacteroidales bacterium
CATAAGCCGAATCAGATAATTCACCTCCTCCCAGTCGTATGGAGCATATCCTTCTAATCCAATACTCTTCATATAAGCAGCTGTATCAACATTAGTCACTCCGTGTGTAGGAATGGCAAATGGCTTTTTAAATTCTTCTATTCCAGGGACCCGATAATTCGAGAGAAAAAGATCTACTTCAGACATATTCTTCCCGAGACGGTCAAAATATTTTTGTCCTAACCGATCTCCTTCTGAAAATTCTATGCGTGCAACCGGAAATACTTTTGCATAGCTTTTATCAATTTTCTTGTTTGTTTCTTCTCTCATTCGCTCGGTTCGTTCTTTTGATGCTTCTTTCTCCGTTTCATGAGAAAGGCATTCGTCGCAGCCGAACCTGCATGGTCCCTCATACGAGCTTTCATGAACCCGGGTCGAACTCACCGGTTGAATGCCCACCTTCATATCGATCGGCTTTTGAATGAAAGATCTTTTCGGATGCTCGACTGCCAAATTTTTGAACCAGGGGTGAGAAGTTTTTTCTGATATTACCTGAGTATTTTCCTTTGTTTTGGCGATTGAGGGTAGCGTAGTAATACCTAACCCTCCTAAACCTAAATATTTTAAAAAATTTCGACGCGAAGTTTGATTTTTCATAAGTATATATTTTTTAATGGCATTTTTAAATAGCAAACTGCTGAAGGACATTTTGAAATCTTTTCCCCTCTCATGGCCATAAACAAATACGCATAGAGAATAATAAAGGAAAAGAATTAACTTATTTTTTTAATCCTAAATATTCTACCAAAGCGATATAAACTCCGGCTGTCCACCCCAGCATGGCAGAAGCATCATATTCTGCATTGGACAAATCACCGGTTTCGGCATTTGTTTTTTCATAAAGCTTCCCGTGCTTTTGAAAAAGGTTCGTATTTACATCGATATACTTTTCAGCGATTCTCTTTGCATCCTTTTTATAACCATATTGATCTAAAGCAATAACAGCAATGTATACCATTGGAGGCCACACGACGGGATAACCCCATTGGAAATTTCTACATCCTTCTCTTTCCTCGGTAACAGCTAGACCATATTTTCTTTCAAACAAATCAATATTTTTTACTACTTTGTCTGCTTTTTCCTGATCAGCAATTCCCATATATAAAGGCTGAAAACCAGCTAAAGAATAAACCTCAGACTGCCGGTCATTTACAAAGTCATAATCAAAATAAAATCCTTTTGCATCATTCCATAGATACTGATCTATTAATTGTTTTCGTTTTTCGGCTCTTTGATTATAAAAATCCGTGAAATTCCAACTTAGTTTATGAGAAGCTTCATAAAGGAAAATTTCATAACCGTACAAAAGAGCATTAAGATCCACAGCAGCATGATTTCTGCATCGTCGGCTATAACGCTGGGAAAAATCCCAGTTTTCGGCTTCAGCAATATGATGGCCACCTACAATTACCTTTTCTTCTCTTGGAACAACCGGATTCACACCCAAACGTTTTACCAATACATTGTCATAAAAGTCCACACAAGCTTTCGCATCATCATGAAAACCAAAATGGTTCAGACCAGTAATGGATAATCTCGAGGTCATCCAAAACTGATACTCTTTTCGCAAACCTTCAGCACAAAATTTATAAAACGACTCATCTTTTTTGTCTATGTTATCAAAGTAATGTTTTACCATTAACTGAAGATAAGGATTCTGGGACCGATTATGTAATCCTACATAATTAGGCATGTATCCTTGTTCATCAATAAGCCAAAGCATGTTTTTGATATTATTTTTTGCCTGGTCTTTTAAACCATCCTTTATAAGTCCCAGATTTGTAAAATAGTTATCCCAGTAAAAAAAGATAGTAAAAAGTCCCTGCCCTTTGATACTTGGAGCCGTGTAAGGATATGGCAAATTCACACCTTGAAAACCCTCTCCGGGAGCATCTTTATAAATGGAGTTTTGCCAGTTATTTTGAATATAGCGTAATACTTCCCTGACCTTATTATTTTCAGAAAGCCTTTCCAATCCACTATTCTTATCTGCCCCATTAACTCCCCCCAAATCTGAAGACCAAAAAGGGGTTGTAAGAATTGCTGCACTACTTAATGCTAGATTAGAGATAAATTTTCTCCTTTTCATAATATTCCAGTTCTGGATTTATGTGGTATCTTATTTAATTATTAAAAAATAAAAAAGAATTACAAATTCAATCTTTTTAAAAATTATTTAATATGTTTATATAACATTGATTTTCAGTATACAAATATATGTATTGGATTTATATTTCTAATCAAATGCTCATGCATTATTCTGTTTTTTCATTAGCTTCACCGGTCCAAGCAGTCCAACTGATGTATATGGCTGATTTTTTGTCCATCTCTGACAAATTTCATTATCTTCTAAAGATTTACAATAATTACCAAGCACCGTAATAATTTTAATCTGAATATTATTGCTTCCCTCCATTAAAAAATCTTCTACCTCATAAAGATGATCACCATACCACTTCACTCCTACCTTATTGCCATTGACCGATAATTCTGAAATTCCATGAACTTCTCCCAGATCGATATATGCATATGAACTGTTGGAGTTAAGTTTTACGGTTTTATTGTATATAGCAGTCCCCGCAAAGGATTTGAGTTCAGACTTTTCTTTAAAATCAACGAGATTGTCCAGGGTTTTCCTTTTTCTTGAACCATCTACATGGTTTAATCTGACATCCCAGGGGCCCTCCAATCTTCTGGCCGAAGCCAAATCGGCCTTCTTAACCGGGAATGTTTTTCCATTGCTTTCTTCATCAAAAACAATAAGCTTTGAACCTGCAGGCTGCAGTTCAATATCCAACTGATTTTTCTGACCCTTATAAGGATATACATAACGCTCGCCGGTTTCCGGATCCCAGATCCAGGGAGTTTTATTTCCGGTATCAAAGGTAGCGCTTAAAAAATAGTTCTTGTGCTTATGATAATTGATGAAAAAATATATCTCTTTATCCCCATAAATATACTGATTTAGATTTACATTTTGGTTTGGAGGATGAATTTCAACCTGAGGTGAAATTTTCATTTTTCTTTGAATCATGGTGAACCATCCAATTAGGTCAGTGCCTGGAGGCTGAACTACCTGGCAAGTTTCAGGATAATCCTTCGTTATTCTTTCCATGTTCTGTTGAACAAGGGAATCGTTTTCCCTATAATTCCTTAATCCAGTACTTTTGGAAGGTGAAAATCCAATAAAAATCAGTTTACCACCTGAATCTGCGAACCTGGCCAATGCCTTGGCTGTTTCAGGTTCCATAGAATCTACCTCCATTAACATGATGGTATGATAAATTCTTCCATTATAATTCAATCCTCCTTCTTCAATTTTCCCTTCCTGAAGAATTTTTTCACTTATATAATCACAGGTATTGCCATTTTTATGAATGGCTTCCCATAATTCATGCTGATAATGAGGTTTTTTCTTTTGAGGAAAAGGATAAAACTGCAAACCGTGTTCTTTCCAAATATCTGCCAGCGGATGCATCAGAGCAATATCCGAACGGGTTTCTGCATTTTGGAAAACATAAGAAAGTCGGGCTTTATAATCTGTCCAGTGTCGTATATATGGCCACCAGGTATTGCGTTCATTAAAGTAAGTACCAAAACGAATCCAGCCCGGAAACTTTGCTTCAATAGGACTATAATTGAAACCATGAAGTACGGAATGATTCACTCCGGAAATATTACTTTGGTCACCAACTATCTTGAGCATTTCCATGGTTGTGAAAAAGACCGTAAATACATTGGTGATTTCTTCGCAGCTTACGAGTTTCTTTCCTGATAAACTGGAAGCTGAAGCTAAAAATTTATTAACTGCAGTATGGGCTCTGCCATCACCTCTGAAATGGCTGGTATTTTGTTCTTCGGTTCCGTCTTCAGGTCTTAACCAGGTTTCACATTCAGGTATATCTACTTTCATACTGGATTCCAACGGATGATAACCTATTCCGTAGGCCTGAACTCTTGATTTAACATTATTTGCCTCGCACCATTCCTGATAGGTATTCACAAACCGTTCTTCAAATAGCTCCTGACGTGTAATACAAAAATCATATGTGGCTCTTTCTACTTCCTCTTTGGCTAAGCTATCAAAATCTGGCTCCCCAGGCTTCTTGCTTCTTATCAAGCCTCCTTCAAACAAAATAAAAGGCAGATAGGGCTTCAGAGAATAGCCACGCCTTTTTTGAAATTCCTCCAGCATGTCATCACACCAGTTAGAATGAAGTTCAAGGCTGTCACAAAACATGGCTCTGAAGGCGGAACCCATACCATTTAAACGGGGGTTAAGCGCTTTGGACATTTTTTTCAGATATCTCTTAACGGCTGATTGATTGTAATGGTTTAAGACAGGACCGGACGAACCTGGTGCCCCAAGAGTTACGGTTTGATAACCCTTATGTAAAACAAGAAAATATAATACGTGTTCCCCGGTGGAAAGATCAATGCTCAGGGTCCCATTTGTGAACTCATCGGTAAGATCTTTACCTTCTTCAAATTTGTTCATGGTTGTGGGAACCAGATGAACAGAATACAATTCTTTATATTCTGAATCCTCATCTCCTTCTTCGAGTAATTCCTGCCTGGAAATCTCTACGTAACCAGGTCCCTCTAATTTACGGGTGCCCAGTTCCATAAACCGTGTTTGTTCCTCCTTATTTAAGAACTCGCCTCCAAAAGGCCAACCTGAACCCACTATTATATCACAGATCATATCTCGGGCATGAGCTCCCTCCACTGCTGTTTTAACCATTTTTATCCACTCTTCACTAAGCCATTCCAGGGACGGTATATCCAATTCATCACCACCGGGAAATGCAATGGGGTTAATTTCCACACCTCCTATACCCGCTTCTTTAAGCAAATCAAGCTCCCGCAATATTTCATCTTTTTGCAGACGATTTCCATTCCACCACCACCTCACAAATGGTTTTGATGTATTGGGAGGATTTTTAAAATTACTATAGAAAGAAGAGATTGCCTTTCTCTCTTCTTTAGATGGCTGACAACCTGAATTTAGAATTGGGAAACTTGCTAAACTGAGTGAGGAAAGTGAAATAATTCGAATAAAATTCCTTCGTGAGATTTTCATAATATTTTTGTTTGTTTAATAGGAATAAATCTATTTAGAATAAAAAAAGATGGAGGAAAACACTGGATTTCCTCCATCCCTTATGCTTTATAATTTCAACTATTTAGTATACTCGGGATTCTGCTCAATAGTTGGATCTGTAGTTATTACATCAGAAGGAATAGGATATAGTATTTTAATAGGATCATAACTATTCTCCCTAATGTTTACGCGGTTATTCTGTTCTTCTTCACCATGGGCTTTCATTACTTCTTTTGCTCTTTCTGTTCTTACCAGAACATCCCAGCGATCAGCTTCACAATGAAATTCCAACCTCCGTTCATGGATAATATCATCCAATGTTACACTTGAAAGAGGAGACAATCCTGCTCGTTCTCTAACTTGATTAACAAGAGGTAGAGGATCACCCCCACCCTCGCGTTCATAACATTCGGCCAGCATCAGGAGAACATGAGGATAACGGTAAATAGGAAAATTAGAACCACATACCTCTTTTACGGCATGGCCTTCATGTAAGAATTTTTTTGTAAAGGGAACAATGGAATCGTGATATGTCGATAAATTATTCTGCGTAGTATATGAAGTATCAATCATATTCAGTCTTTCATCCCCCTCCTCAAAAGTCTCAATCAAATCTTCCGTTGGAATATGCATTCCCGTACCAGCAGTAACCTGTCCATGAGAAATATATTCATCCTCTGAATTCCAAGGCAGGAAAGTATACATAAATGTATTTCCTAAACCATGCGGACCTGTCATATACTGAATGGAGAAAATGATTTCTTCATTATTTTCATTGTTAATGTCAAATACTGAAGAATAATCGTTTAAGAGGCTATACTGATCTTGTACCTCTTCAAGTTCAGAAATCGCATTACCATATCGGCCCTGCCACATATACACATCAGCCAATAAGGTTCTTGCCGCTCCTTCTGTTGCTCTGCCTTTATCTTCCGAATAACTTCCTGGTAAATTCTGCTTAGCTTCATTTAAATCTGAAACGATCTGCTCAAATATTTTACTTGTAGCAGTTCGTTTATTTTCTTCAAAAGCCTCTGCTGCCGAAGTAATTGGTTTGGTAACCAATGGCACCTCTCCAAAATAACGGACCAAATGGAAATAATAAAAGGCGCGCAAAAACTTAGCCTCTGCGATATAACGACTTTTATTCTCCGCATCCGCATCTTTAATATGAGAAATACTGGAATTACATTTTCCTATTCCTTGATAAGCATTATCCCATATAATATCATTTAATCCATTATCAGCCCCCATGGTAAATCTATCTACATCCCAGAATATATTTCCAGATTTGTCCGTATTATTGTACTGGAAAGTAGAATTATCCGACCGCATTTCAGAAAAAAGCCACCAGGGAGCATGTAAATTTGTATAAGCAGCAGTCACGGATACTTCAAACTGATTTGAATTTTCAAAATAGGATTTGGTACTTACACTCGAAACTGGTGCTTCATTTATAAATTCCTCGTCATTGCATCCAAAAACAATAACACTAAAAAATAGTATGTATATAAAATTCTTTATACTCTTCATAACTTCATAATTTTAAAAGTTTATATTTAGTCCCAAAACATAAGTTCGGGATAATGGATAAGCATATTTGTCCACATTTCTTACCAGGGAATTATTCCCGTAATAATTAACATCCGGATTACCAAATCTGTAATTGGAGAGTATTGCAGCATTTTGAACTGAGAAGAATAACCTTGGGCTGAATTGATTAACCAAATTCCAGTTATCAAAAGTATAACCTAAAGTTACATTTTGGATCTTCAAATAAGAAACATTATGGACCCAATCTTCATCTGCCCATCTGTCAAAATTTGTTGCGCCAAAAGTCTTGGGTATAGTACCATTCCCAGGATTTTCAGGTGATCTCCATCGATTCTTCACATCATCCAAAACATTAAATACTCCATCAAAATTAAGTACATCTGCCTGCAGCCATGCCCAGATATCGAAATTGTGGGCAAAACTTGTGGAAACATTAAAATCCCAGTTCTTATATTGTAACCGGCTACTGAAACCTCCTCTGAAATCAGGATGGGGATTTCCTATAGCTACAAAATCTTCCCTGGTTATCACCCCATCATCGTTCTGATCAACAAATATAGGTGTACCGGGTTCCTGGCCACCGGATCCTTCATAGGTAGGATTATTTTCAATCTGTTCCCAGGTATCCCATATTCCTGTAGTTTCCCAGCCATAGAACAAGGACATTGGTCTGCCTTCTTCCTGAAGGGTATAATGCCAGACCCAATGATAATTATATTCTATTTTATCACGATCAGCCCCTAAATCAAGGATCTTATTGCGATTAAAAGAAATATTAAAATCAGTTGACCATCTAAAATCTTCATTTGATATATTAACTGAGTTAACACTAAATTCCACTCCTCTGTTGCGGATCTTGCCTAAGTTTTTTGTGGTAGTATTAAATCCTGAAGACATGGGTATGTCAACATCCCATAACATATTCTCAGTAATCTTATTATAATAATCAAATATAAAATTCAGCCTGCCATCAAGTAAGGTCAAATCCATGCCGGCATCAAATTCACTTGACTTTTCCCAGGTCAGATTGCGATTTTCTATCCCCGTTTGAGATTTACCGGGTGAAACTGATCCGTCAAAAGTATAGTTATCATTCTGAAGATTGGGTATCCACGTGTAATTACCAATTGAATTATTACCACTGACACCATAGCTTGCACGCAGTTTTAAGTTTGTCAACCAGTCCGAATCCGGGAAAAAATCCTCTTTGGAAACATTCCATCCAACTGAAGCAGAGGGGAAATAGCCCCATCGTCTATCGGCTCCAAAACGAGAACTTCCATCCCTCCTTATTGTACCTGTAAAAAGGTATTTGGAGTTATAGTCATAATGGAGACGTAACATATAAGACGCCAAACTCCAATTAGACTCCAGGGTATTACCACTTACGTTATTTGCTGCATTTATGGTTCTTACCAGATCACTTGGGTATTCCCGGCCTCTTATACGGCTTGAAAACGTGTTATAATGTTCACGGGTATAACCAGCCAATGCAGAAATGTTATGGCTTCCAAATGTATTTTCGTACCTTAATGTATTTTCAAATTGCCAATTTTGAGTGCTACTTGTATTATAGGTTCCACTGGGATTACCCGGGGGAAAAGCCCAAAATGCTGTTATTCCGGAAGGGGTAAATCTTTCTCTTTCATTATCCGTCCATTGCATATTCAACTGAGATTTAAATGTCAACCCTTCTATAGGAGTGAGTTCAAGAGCTGGCTGAACCGTCCAGTTCTTTTGAATATCTCTGTCTGTTTGTTCTTTAAGTTTGTAAAGCGGATTCGTAAAAGGAAAGGGTTCATATCCCGGACCGGAATGGATATTAAGGTCCCATTTTCCGTCAAAGCGTTCGGGATGAGCTTCCCTGTCATCCTCATACATTCCATTATCTTCATAAGGCCCGTCCAATGGACTGGCCAAAGAGCCAATTCCAAATGTACCTCCCCTACCGGAATTAACGTAATTTCTTCTTTTTCTTATAGTTGGGTGAATATTCAAGGATACATTGATTACATCATTGGGCGTATAATCCATATTGGCACGAAAATTCAGCCGTTCAAAATTGGTATATTTTACAATACCTTTTTGATCCACATATCCAATTGAGAAAAATCCTTGAAAATTCTCCGTTCCGTGCGTTATGTTTAAATTATACTTCTGTTGAGGAGCCCATCGCGTTAAAACTTCCTGCCAATCAGTTCCTTTCCCTGCATATTGTTCGGGATTCTGATAATCTT
>CAYNPZ010000153.1:0-7314 GCA_964399175.1 uncultured Bacteroidales bacterium
TGCTCTCTGCCCTGTGCTCTGTGCTCTCTGCCACTACATATTCTTTATCTCCTCAATGATCTTTTGTACGGAATCCTTGGCATTTCCAAACAGCATCCTGGTTTGGTCCTGGAGGAAGAGTTTGTTTTCAATTCCAGCGTAGCCTTTTCCCATCCCTCTTTTCATAACAATCACATTCTTTGATTCATTGGCTTCAACAATGGGCATGCCATATATTGGGCTTCCAGGATCCTCTTTCGCGGCAGGATTCACTGTATCATTGGCTCCGATAACCAATACCACATCCGTGTTCGGCAGTTGCGAATTGATGTCTTCCATTTTCACCAGCTTGTCATAGGGAACTTCAGCTTCAGCAAGCAGGACATTCATGTGTCCCGGCATTCTTCCCGCCACCGGGTGGATGGCATATTTCACTTCCACTCCATTTTCTTCCAGCATCTGATCCATTTCACGGACGACATGTTGCGCTTTGGCCACAGCCAGGCCGTAACCAGGGGTGATGACCACCCGCTGCGAATAATTCATCAATATGGCAGCATCACTGACCGAAATCTCTTTGATGGTACCGCCTTCCGATTGGGCTGCCGCAGCACCGCCCCCAAAGGCGCCCACGATGACATTAACCAGCGACCGGTTCATGGCTTTACACATAAGAACAGTCAGTATAGACCCGGCTGCTCCCACAAAAATACCACCCAGAATCATGGCCTGATTGGCGTATATGAAGCCTGCCATGGCAGCTGCAATACCGGTAAAAGAATTCAGTAGGGAAATTACTACCGGCATATCTGCACCTCCTATGGGCATAACGAATAACACTCCATACAACAGGGAAACAACAAACAACCCATAAATCAGCGCGCCTGCAGTTCCTGCCGGGACAGAAGCGAGGTAGACCAGCATTCCCAAAACGATTACCAATAAAATGAGGTTCACATATTTCATTGCCGGAGCAAGAATGTCACCAACCTTACCATCGAGCTTTCCATAAGCGATAAGGCTGCCGCTGAATGAAATGCTGCCAATGGTCAGTCCAAGCAGGGTAACTATAAGTATTCCCGTGGTAGACACGGCGGGATATTCCATAAGAGCTACAAGAGCCGAAGCAATACCTCCGGTGGCATTAAAAAACGATACCAGCTGAGGCATGGCTGTCATCTTTACCCTCCTGGCGATGATCCAGCCAAGAACAGCGGCAACAAGAATGGTCAGCACCACAACAATGCCGTTGGTGAGTGCAATCCGCTCCCCGCCGTCCCCTTCATGAAGGAAGAGGGTGGCAATCATGGCAAGTATCATTCCCGAAGCAGCCCAGGTATTTCCTTTCTTTGCTGTCTCAGGATGACTTAGTAATTTTAAACCGATCACAAAAAATATTGCTGCAATCAGATAAGTCAGTTCAAGAATTGCAGCAGTCAGGGTAAATGTTTCTCCGTTTAAAGTCTGATATAGCATTTTTTATTGTTTTATTTTTTATTTTTCTTTTTAAACATATCCAGCATCCTGTCGGTAACAACAAATCCGCCCACAACATTCAGCGTACCGAAGAAAACCGCCAGGATACCCAGTATAAAATTGACTGAAAAAGAAATTTCGGCATGGCCCAGCAATATGATGCCGCCAATGATAATTACACCGCTAATGGCGTTGGCGCCTGACATCAAGGGGGTATGCAACACCGAAGGTACGTTGGATATCACTTCAAATCCAAGAAATATTGCCAAAGCAATGACAAAAATGGATTCTTTATAGGTGTAAAAAAATACAAGTATTTCTTCCATAGCTCATTTATTTTGCGACAGGTTTCAATCTTTCATTTACTATTTCACCGTTGTGGGTAAGACAGGTTTCCTTAATGATCTCATCCTCCCAATCGGGGTTGAATTCACCCTCATTATTGAACAGCACTTTCAGGAAATTGGTAAGGTTATTTCCATACATTCTGCTGGCATCTATGGGCATATCACTAGGGTAATCCGATTTACCAATGATGTATATTCCGTTTTTGTTTATGATCTTACCATTCTCAGTGAGTTCACAGTTACCTCCTGATGAAGCAGCCAGATCAACAATTACAGAACCTGGTTTCATTTGTTCCACCGTTTCCTTCCTGACAAGCAGCGGGGCTTCTTTTCCGGGTAACTGTGCCGTGGTGATGATCACATCGGATTTTAACGCGTGATCATGGATCAACTGCTGCTGTTTTTGTTTGAAGTCTTCTGTCTGTTCAACCGCATAACCCTTTGCATCAGCTTCTTCTTTGGCACCTTCCACTTCAATAAATTTGGCCCCCAGGCTTTCCACTTCTTCTTTTACTGCGCTTCGTACATCAAATGCTTCTGTCACTCCGCCAAGCCTTCTGGCAGTTGCAATGGCCTGTAATCCGGCCACTCCCGCACCAAGGATCAGGACTTTGGCAGGTTTTATTGTGCCTGCAGCGGTCATGAACATAGGAAAGAATTCAGGTAGTTGCATAGCAGCATGGATTACGGCTTTATAGCCTGCTATGGTAGCCATAGATGATAAAAAATCCATCGCCTGTGCTTTGGTGGTTCTGGGTATTGTGTCTATGCTAAATGTGGTTAATCCCTGGTTGGCTGCAACCTCCATACGCTTTTTGTTCCTTAAGGGATCAAACTCGGAAACCAGTACTTTACCTTTTTCTATCCCAGACATTGCTTCTTCATTTAACGGATTGATTCTTACCAGCATTTCCGCCTCCCTGACGATCTCTTCGTAGCTGGCCATTTCCGCACCGGCTTTTTCATAATCCGCATCCTCTGCAAAAGCTTTTTTTCCTGCTTCATGTTCTACCATAAAAGCAACATTCATATCTGTCAGATCCTGAATATTGCCGGGTAACAACGCTACCCGGGCATCATTTTCCGTTTCTTTCAACAAACCGACTTTCATAATGTAAATGTCATTTTTTTTATGTTACCAATGTATTTGTTAAGAAATTAACATTATCAAGATAAATGGTCAAACATTCAATTGCCCCTTTTTGTTCAACTTTCTGGGGTAACTGAGTTTAATTAAACAACTTGTTGTAATTTTGGTTTAAACATTGACGTACTGTAAATTGTAGTTATTGTTTAACAATGCTGTCAGGCAAATATACAAAAATGGGCATGAAAACATTTACATTTTTAGGGAATTCAAATATAAATGCCATCGAGGAACTATACAGCCAATACCTTGAAGATCCGGAGCAGGTAGATGCAAGCTGGCAGAACTTCTTTAAAGGATTTGAATTTGCCCGGAAGCATTTTGCCAGCCCTGGTAAAGATGGGGGTGTTTTCGACAAGGAATTCAAAGTGGTTAACCTGATCGATGGATACAGGAAAAGAGGACATCTGTTTACCAAAACCAATCCGGTCAGGAGCAGGCGAGACTATACGCCTACACTCGATCTCGAGAATTACGGACTGTCCGAAGATGATCTGGAAACGGTTTTTCAGGCCGGTAACCGGATTGGCATTGGTCCTGCCCGGCTGAGAGAAATCGTCGATCACCTTGAGCAAACCTATTGCGGATCCATTGGAGCGGAATACATGTACATAAGAAAGCCGGAGATAACTACCTGGCTTCAGGAAAAGATGGAATCCACAAAAAACATCCCGTCTTTCAGCGAAAAGGAAAGAAAGCATATTTACAATCACCTGAAGCATGCGGTGGGCTTCGAAAGATTCATCCACAGAAAGTTTGTGGGTCAGAAAAGATTCTCCCTGGAAGGTGCTGAAGCATTAATTCCCTCACTGGCTTCAGTGATTGATAAGGGTGCTGATCTGGGTATCCGTGAATTCAGTATCGGCATGTCACATCGTGGGAGGCTGAATGTACTGGCCAACATTCTAAAAAAGCCGGTAAAAGATATATTTGATGAATTTGTGGGGGAATCCTTTGGTGAGAACAAGATGTTGGGGGATGTTAAATACCATCTGGGATACAGCAATCAGATCACATCGGATAAAGGAAAGAAGATATGGCTGAACATGGCGCCAAACCCTTCTCACCTGGAGGCTGTGGATCCTGTTGTCGAGGGTATTTCCAAAGCCAAGATTACTCACAAATACCAACACGACTATAATAAACTTGCGCCCATTCTTCTCCACGGAGATGCAGCCATAGCCGGCCAGGGGGTGGTGTATGAAACCTTACAGATGTCACAGCTACCCGCCTATCAAACGGGCGGTACCATTCACCTGGTGATCAACAATCAGGTCGGTTTCACCACCAATTACCTGGAAGGCAGAAGCAGCACCTATTGTACCGATATAGGAAAGGTGACCAAATCTCCCATATTTCATGTCAACGGTGATGATGTGGAGGCTGTGGTTCATACCATACAACTTGCCATGGAATACAGGCAGAAGTTCCATACCGATGTATTCATCGATCTTCTCTGTTACAGAAGACACGGACACAATGAAGGTGACGAGCCCCGATTCACACAGCCCCTGCTTTACAAAGCCATCAGCAGGCATCCGAATCCAAGAGATATATACAGCAAATTTCTGATTGAACAGGGCATATTTACGGAAGAAAAACTCAGGAAAGAGGAGGACGACTACAATCAGTGGCTTGAAACCAGGCTGGAGGAAGCCAAACAGTCAAAAAAAGTACATATTAAACAGTTCCTGAAGGAAGAATGGGAAAATTACATCTATCCCGAGCACAGGGATTTTGATCAGTCACCTGACTCGAATGTCTCCTACCAGAAGCTAAGAACAATAGCCGATAAGATCAACCACCTGCCTTCCGATATGAAATTTTTCAAGAAGGCTTATAAGCTCACAGAACAACGTCAGAAAATGGTCCGGGAAGACCGGCTGGATTGGGGTATGGCAGAATTGCTCGCCTATGGAACGCTGGTTGATGAAGGATATCCGGTCAGGCTAACCGGCCAGGATTCAGAACGGGGTACCTTCTCACACCGTCATTCTACTTTTACGCTGGAAGACTCGGATAAAAAGTATTTCCCGTTAAAACACATCAGGGAAAACCAGGCTGAATTTCATATTTCTAATTCACCGCTTTCCGAGTTCGGCGTGATGGGATTCGAATACGGATACGCACTTACCACACCGGAAGGGTTAACCATCTGGGAAGCTCAGTTTGGAGATTTTAACAACATGGGCCAGGTGATCATCGATCAATACATCAGTTCGGCTGAAGAAAAGTGGGGCATGATGAACGGAATTACCCTGTTCCTCCCCCATGGTTATGAAGGACAAGGTCCCGAGCACTCCAGCGGCAGGATGGAACGTTTTCTCAATCTTTCTGTCAACAACAACATGCAGGTCATCAATTGCACCACCCCGGCCAACTTTTACCATGTGCTACGGCGTCAGATCCACAGGAACTTTCGTGTTCCGCTCATCCTGTTTACTCCCAAAAGCCTGCTGAGACACAATAGCGCCGTTTCCTCCCTGGAAGATCTGGCTTACAAAAAGTTTCTAAAGGTAATTGACGATCCCTCGGTGGAAGGAAATGAAGTAAAAAGGGTTGTTTTCTGCAGCGGTAAGATTTATTACGAACTATTGGAGCGAAGAGAACATTTTGATATAAAGGACATTGCCCTGATCCGCATTGAACAATTGTATCCCTTTCCTGATAAAGAGATACAGGAGATTATTGACAAGTATAAAAATACCGAACAGTGGGTCTGGGTTCAGGAAGAGCCCGAGAACATGGGAGCCTGGAATTATATCAGGGATCAGTTTAAAGATATTGAACTTAGGGCCATCACCCGGCCCCCCAGTGCCAGTCCGGCCGTTGGGCTCTACAAGCTGCACCAGATCGAACAGAATGAAATCCTGGGGAAAGTATTCAGAAAGTGTACCTGTGAGCTGAATTATAAATACTGCAACCTGGATTGTGAAGTGGGCAGTTACAGGAAACCGATCAAACAACAAAACTATATCAAGTAAGTTATGATTGAAGTAAAGATACCAAGCCCCGGGGAGTCGATCACCGAAGTGGAAATTGCCAGCTGGCTGGTAAGCGATGGCGACTTTGTGGAAAAAGACCAGGAAATTGCCGAGATTGAATCGGACAAGGCAACGCTTCCCCTTATAGCCGAAGCAAGTGGTAAAATAGAAATTCTGGCGGGTGAAGGTGAAACCATCCAGGTTGGGGAGAAAGCCTGCCGTATAGATGAAACGGCTGAAGCTCCGGGAAAATCTGAAAAGAAAGAACAGGCGACCGAAGGTAAAACGCCGGACAAAAATCAAGCAGAGGAACCTGGCCAAACAGAAAAGACCTCCCCCGAAGCCTCTGAATCGGCATCCGCGGCTCCAACGGATGAGGCCGACAAGAAAAAGCCGGAAGAGGAGAAGATCCCGGCTTCTGAAACAGCAAAAGAAGAACCCGCCGGGAAAAAAGAAGAAGCTTACGACAAGGTTAAAATAACCCCCGTCGCCCGGAAAATGATGGAGGAATATAACCTCTCCCTCGACGATGTGCTGAAAGGTTTGAGAAAAATCACCAAACAGGATGTGGAACTGGCCAGCGAAGCGCTTCAGTCTGAAGAATCAGCCGGAGATGAAGCATCCGGATCCAGGCAGTTTTCAAGAGAAACTGAACGCATACGCATGACCCGGCTCAGGAAGAAGCTCAGTGAGCGGCTGGTATCTGTGAAGAATGAAACCGCCATGCTTACAACTTTTAATGAAGCGGATATGGCGCAGGTCATCAACCTGAGAAAGAAATATCAAAAGCAGTTTCAGGAAAAGCATGGCATCAAGCTGGGATTCATGTCGTTTTTCACCAAGGCGGTAACCAAAGCGCTGCAAGCTTACCCGAACTTAAATGCCATGATTGATGAGGATGAGATTGTGTATCCAGGGTACGCAGATGTTGGCATAGCCGTGCAGACACCAAAGGGATTGATGGTACCCGTAATACGCAATGCGGAAAGCCTTAGCCTGGCGGAAATAGAACAAAAAGTGAAGGAATTTGGTAAAAAAGGCCAAAACAACCGTATCTCCATAGAAGAGATGGAAGGAGGCACATTCAGCATCACCAACGGGGGAGTGTTTGGCTCGCTGTTTTCTACGCCCATACTCAATCCGCCACAATCCGCCATCCTGGGAATGCACACCATCCAGGAACGTCCTGTAGCGATTGAGGGACAGGTACAGATCCGGCCGATGATGTATCTGGCTCTTTCCTACGATCATCGCCTCATTGACGGCAAGGAATCGGTAAGCTTTCTGGTAAAGGTTAAAGAGCTGATCGAAAATCCCCAGGCGATGCTGTTTGAGGGGAAGGATCCGGAACGGCTGCTACTGGGGATCCAGGAATGATTGG
>CAYNPZ010000153.1:7414-8834 GCA_964399175.1 uncultured Bacteroidales bacterium
GATTGAAGAGCCGGGAGAAAAATTAAATCATCATGTTACTGCGAGGATGATTGCGATAAGCACGAGCAGCCAGAAAAATAAACCCGGGCCTTTCCCGGAACGTTTCTTCTTTTCGAATTCCCGGTGCTTTGCTTGTCTTTTGTAGGATTCCCTTTTGCTTTTAGGAATAAGGCTGATGGCAATGGAAATGAATATCGGTACGAGGATCAGATCGTCCAAAAGCCCGAATATCGGGATAAAATCAGGAATCAAGTCAATGGGGCTCAATGCATAGGCCACTGTGAACATAATGATGGCCTTGGTAAACCAGGGCAACTCAGGATCAGTAAGCCCAACCCTCAAAACGTTGAGATCTCTTTTTATCCTTGAAAATATCCTGTTCTTGAATTTTCCAAGGAAACCAGATGTTTTCGATATAACCTTCCTCCAGATTCCCATAACAACAGACCCGGCAAAATTATTAAAATTTTGAATTTACCATTCTTCTTTATCCTGCAGACCATCCCCCTGGCCGTTATTTTTAATCCGGCTTTCCAGATTCTTTTTATCCTGTTTTAACCATGCATTCTTTTTCCTGAGCCTGGTCATTTTTACCTGAAAATCATTGATCAGATTTTTGTTGGACAATTGTAAACATTCAATTTTATCCTTGAATTCTTTTTCCCTCCGGAGCAAACGGTTGATTTCCCATTTCTGGTCGAATATCTTTTCCCGTAACCGGATTATTGTTTCCATTTGATCATTGATTTTTAAGCGTGCCGTTTCGGCCTGGGTTTTCCAATTTTCCCTTTCCGGGTCACTCCGGTATTTATATTGAACCAATTTATCAATGGTATTGCTCAATTTTGTCGTCTCAATTCGGTTTTTACGAAGCATATTGATATTCAGTATTTGCAAGTCCTCAATCTTCTTTTCATAAGCCATATTTAAAGCGATTAGCCGGTCCACCTCCTTTCTGAGGCTTTCAATCTCTGTTTCCAGGTTATCAAGGTGCTTTTCAGTGTTAAAGTTCAAACTATCCACGAAACGAACCTTCACTTTGACATAAGGTTTGCCGTCGATATAGATTGTTTCGCCTGACAGGATGTTGTTAAGGTGCTCTGACGAACGTCCTTTGGCTCGTCTCCTGAAAACATTGAATTTCATGTCATGAACAATTTTATTGTATAAACCCTTAATTTAATTAGAGTCCGTCTATAAATTAGAAATTCTGGTAAATAAAGCACCAAATAACAAATTTCAAATTACAAATAAATTCTAAAATCCAATACTAGAAATTCAAAACAATATAGTATGCTGTTGATTTTAAATGTTTTGAATTTTGACATTTGAAAATTGTAGATTATTTGATATTTGGTTTTTGATATTTGTTATTTTAGGTTTTCACTTTTCCTTAACTTTATGGACAGACACTAATTAA
>CAYNPZ010000154.1:0-483 GCA_964399175.1 uncultured Bacteroidales bacterium
TCACGGAGAAGGCTATTAGAATTATCATTTTCATCTCCGTGACCAGGAGAAGGTTATGTCTGTATTCATTGATTTCCTATCACCGTTAGCATTTTTTTTAAAAATATCCTCTATATTGGCATTGTCCCGGGAAAAGACTCCAATGCCCCCGTTTGATCCGTGAATGACGATGTTCTGAAACACGCAGTTCCTGACCGTGTTTTTCTCGTAACCCACACGAATGCCAGATGACCGGGATTGTAGTACACAATTGGTAACGGTTACGTTCTTGGCATAACCGGTCAGGTTGCCGGTTCTGTCTTCCAGTGTTTCATCTCCTGCATCGCCTCTGACGCCTCTTTTGTTGCTGCAGAAAAATTTATTGTTAAAATAATTTATTTATTGCTGTATTACACACCACTGGCCACCAAATCGCCTACTTCGGAAGTTGAGTAACCCATTTTTCCGACGCTCATACTTTTTAGCTTATTTCCCGTAACATTC
>CAYNPZ010000154.1:493-8828 GCA_964399175.1 uncultured Bacteroidales bacterium
CATTATGGATTGTGCCACAGCCCTGGAAGCTTCCATCGCACCTAAGTATTCCAGCATCATGGAGGTGCAGGATATGGCCGCAAGCGGATTGATGATCCCTTTTCCGGTATATTTGGGAGCAGAGCCTCCAATGGGTTCAAACATACTTACCCCTTCGGGATTCAGGTTTCCGCCCGCAGCAATACCCATACCGCCCTGGGTCATGGCGCCCAGATCGGTAATGATGTCACCGAACATATTGCCGGTGACCAGCACATCAAACCATTCCGGATTTTTAACCATCCACATGCAGGTAGCATCCACATGGTAATAATCCCTTCTGATGTCCGGGTAGTCTTTCTCACCGATCTCATGGAAAGCCCGTTCCCAGAGATCGTATACATAAGTCAACACGTTGGTTTTGCCGCATAGCCCCACGGTTTTGTCTTTATTTCTCTTTTGGGCATACTCAAAGGCAAAGCGCAGGCAACGCTCCACCTGGTGGCGGTTATACACCATGCTCTGAACGGCTACCTCATGCGGAGTGTTTTTCATGGATATACCCCCTGTTCCGGTATATAACCCCCCTGAATTCTCTCTTACCACAACATAATCAATGTCTTCAGGACCCTTGTCCTTCAAGGGGGTTCCCACACCAGGATATAATTTTACCGGCCGCAGGTTGATGTATTGATCCAGCTCAAAACGAAGCTTCAACAATATGCCTTTTTCCAGTACACCCGGTTTGACATCGGGATGTCCAATGGCGCCGAGATATATGGCATCGAATTGTTTGAAGTCTTCAATAGCCGAGTCAGGGAGAATTTCTCCCGTTTTCATATATCTCTCCCCGCCGAAATCAAAATGGGTGAAATCAAAGGAAAAGTCATACTTTTCCGATACTCCATTGAGGACTTTTATTCCTTCGCTGACTACTTCCGGACCTGTTCCATCACCGGGAATTACTGCAATCTTATAGTTTTTACTGGCCATAGTGTTATGATCTTTTGTTTTTAATAATGTTTAAAATTGAGGAACAATAATATGTAAATCTGCTCAAATTGACAAATCTTCCTGGCTGGCGATTTTTCTATTTTTTATCTATCTTTAATGCCCATATTGTTCTTACTGAATGGAGAGGTGTTAAAAAAATAATTACAGATGACTCATAAGATGATATCTTTGCAGCAAGAAATTTTCCATGCGGCAGAAAAAGCCGAAAGATGGATGTTGAAGCATCTTACAAAAGAGGATATATTGAACCAAAATCCATCTGATCCTGTCAGGTATTATAAATGGCCGCTGGCATTGGTTCAGCGTGGAAAAAATGAAGAAGCGGGAGAAATCATTGAATGGATCAACCGCCAATGCCTGACCGGAGAGGGAGATTATCAATCCGGACGTACTGGTTTTCATGATACATTTCACCATTATGCCAACCTTTGGATTACCCTGGCGGCAAACAGGCTCGGGAATACACAATTGGTTGAAAAACTGCTGGGGTTTATCCTGCAATTTCACAGTAAGGAGACCGGAGGTTTGGCCACTTTTCCTGAAAATGCGGATCAGGTTACTGAAGACCCTGTTGCTACCGCTTTTCTGGGATAGGCCGCCTGCGAAACAGGCAATAAACCCCTTGCTGATTCCGCTATCTCTTATTTTGAAAGGTTACTTAAACAAAATGCAGGAAACAAAAGATTCTGGTTAAGGTTAGATGCTGAAGGAGCGTTGATACAAACCGTCCCGGAAGATGCCGATCCCAAAACCTATGTCATTCATTTGGGAGAGACGGAACAATGCTATTATTTTCTTGGTGCTGCCTGTTACTTTTTTGCCCGTTACATGGAAGCTTTTGATGATACACCTTTGACTCTTGCACAAAACAATATGCCGGCTTGCTGGAAAAAGCAGGAGAGAAAGCCCTGAATACGATCTGGGCAGCTAAGGTTGCCCCGGGTTGTGTTGCATTATATTCTGTAACCCGGGATGAGCAATTTTTAAATATTGCTCCCCCTGTTATACAAGCAGTTTTAAAAGGTCAGCATCCTGAGGGATATTGGGTAAAGAATAGCAAACCCTGGATAACACTAACTCCGGAGCAGTGTTTTTGGCTGAGTGATATGAGTGAGAGGTTACGTTAGTTCCTCTCATTTTCAACAAGCAGTAATTTGCGGATAAGTATTTAATCTCCATATTTGTTATCAATAAATTATTTTAAAATGTTTATCAAAAACAGCAAAGAATTCCTCGTTTTTATCCCGGCATTGTTTTTTGCCGGATGCAATCAGGAAGCTTCGGAAGAGACCGGACAGTCCAAACCCAATATTCTCTGGATTACTGCGGAAGATATCGGTCCTGCTTTGGGGTGCTACGGCGATCCGCAGGCCCGAACCCCCAATTTGGATGAACTGGCCAGAGACGGGGTGATTTATACCAATGCCTATGCCAATGCACCCATCAGCGCCCCGGCCAGGTCGAGCCTTATTACCGGTATGCATGCTACGTCACTGGGAACTCAGCACCTGCGTTCGGAGATTCCCATACCCGATAAGGTCAAAGGCATACCGGAATACCTGGATCAGGCAGGCTATTTCTGCACCAACAGCGGAAAAACCGATTACAACTTTTCACCGGCCGGCATGTGGGATCACAATGGTACCGACAGCGCCCACTGGAAATATCGACCGGAGGGTGATCCCTTTTTTAGTGTATTCAATTACGGGATTACACACGAAGGACATGTCAACAATTATCAGCCGGAGGATTATAAGAACCTGGAGAAACGGCATGATCCTGAAAAAATCAACCTCCCTCCATATTTCCCGGATACACCCAAAATGCGGGAACTGTGGGCCCGCCAGTACGATTTGATTACCGTCCTTGACAAACGGGTGGGAGATTTGATTGATCAGTTAAAGGAAGACGGTCTGTATGACGAGACCATCATATTCTTTTACGCGGATCATGGTTATGGCATGCCGCGTTATAAGCGGTGGCTCTACAAGTCAGGCCTGCATGTTCCCATGATTGTCAGGGTACCTGAAAAATACCGGTACCTGATTTCGAAAGAGCCGGGCACTCAATCTGACCGTATGGTAAGTTTTGTTGATCTGGCTCCAACAGCGCTCAACCTGGCTGATGTGAATATTCCTGATCACATGCAGGGGAAAGCATTTCTCGGGAATGATTTGCCTGAAGAGCGGCAGTACCTGTATGCTTCGCGCAGCCGGGCAGACGATGTTTACGATGTATCCAGGGCCATCCTCAGCGATGATTTTATATACATCCGGAATTATATGCCCCATCATCCTTATGTCACCGATGCGCTGATATTTGATGAAGAAAAGGCAAGTTTCAGAGAACTTCGACGGCTTCGGAAAGCGGGTAAATTAACCGGATACGCCAGAAAATTCTTTCAGCCAAGGCCGGCAGAAGAATTATATAATCTTGAAGAAGACCCTCATGAACTCAACAATATTGCAGATTCATCCGCTTATAGCGATAAGCTTAAGCAAATGAGGAAGCGATTGAAAAATAAAATAATCTCGACAAGAGATATCGGCTTTCTGAATGAGGCCGAGATGATGCGCAGGGCCAGAGGTAGTACCCCTTACGAGCATGCACAGTCTGCAGATTATCAGCTTAAAGATATCCTCAATGCTGCCGAAAAGGTAGGAAAAGCTGATGTGGAGACGGATGAATTGATTGCCGGGTTGTCTGATAATGATAGCGGGGTTCGTTTTTGGGGTGTGGTTGGATTGATTGCACACGATGAACAGGTTGAAAAAGCAGAAAATGAAGTAAGATCATTGTTGGATGATCCTTCCCCGATTTTTCAGATCAAGGCCGCGGAACTGTTGTGCAAGTGGAACCAGAGTGAAAAAGCCCTCCCCGTTCTTGAAAAACATCTGAAAGCCAGAGACAAGCCGTGGCTGGTTCTGCAGGCAGCCATCTCTCTGAGAAGGATCGGTGAAAAGGCCAAACCTCTGGAGTCGGTTATAAAATCAGAATTACAACGATACAAAGGAGATACGGGCAGAGGCTACAGCAGTTGGTCATATCCCATGTTCATTGGTTTTGCGTTGGATCAGGTGATGATTAATATTGAATAAAATAATGATTATATGTTACAAATGAGGTTTCAAACAAACAAATTATTCTGTTGGAGAATTTGGATGGGATGAGCCTACGAATGAGAGCCTGCCCTACAATCCCAGAGAAGTTATTGCAAAAGCTGAAAAATTGAATATGGGCTGGTTCAACTGGTCATGGTTCGATGGGAAGGACAAGATGCATTTACGATTCGTTCCGGGGAATACCCAAATAGAGGTTAACTTTCTGCTTGATAAAGAAATTGGTGAGATAGATCCTTCTGAGGTGGGTATCAAGGAAGATATGGAAAATTTTAGCTTTCATATTCTGGCTGATACACAGGGTGGAGATCCCAAGGTTCTATCAAACGTTCCCACCCGCATGAAAATCCACAATGCTTTTTTGGAAGACAGCATAAGTCTTTCCAACAAAATGCCCGAAAGACCTGTTTTTTCATTGATACTGGGAGATGTTGTAGATTCTCAGGGAGAAAAAGAGAATTTTCAAACCATGTACCGGTATTTGTCACGTTTGAAATCACCCGTGCTTTACGAGCTGGGCAATCATGAATCAAAATATTCCTCCGAGTTTGAGCCAGGATACAAAAGGATGCACTGAACAACTATTTTGGCGCACAAAAAAAGATGATTATAAATTACCGGATATTGAATTAAATTTTTATATTTAATTCAATAATAAAAACAAAAAACCATGCACAAGCACATTAAATTTTTAATTGGCATAGTAGCATTGTTATCCTTTATTTCTTGTGGAGGACCTGCTACTGATGAGGATCGTGCAAAGGCGATCCGGATCCATGAAGAAAATCCCTTCTACTGGGAATATGATGGTGAACCTGTATTGCTTCTCGGAGGATCAAAACAGGATAATCTTTTTAACCATCCTGAAGGGCTGGAAGCCCATCTGGATGCTTTACAATCGGCCGGTGGAAATTATATCCGGAATACCATGAGTAGCCGCAATCCGGGGAACAGGTGGCCTTTCAAAAAAATGGAAAATGGTCTTTACGATCTTGAGCAGTGGGATGAGGAATATTGGAATCGCTTCGAAAATCTGCTTAATCTTGCTGCAGAGCGGGATATCATAGTGCAGGTTGAGATTTGGGATCCGTGGGACTATTTCAAAACCGAAGCCCCCTTAGGCTTTGGTCCTAATAATGCAGGATGGGAAAGCAATCCCTTTAATCCCAGGCTGAATGTCAATTACACGGCAGAAGAATCAGGGCTCGATATACAAATTGAGTATCATTCCAAAGCAGAGCCTACCGATCATGTATTTTTTCATACTGTGCCCGAACTCAAAGATATTCCCGTTGTTCGTCAGTATCAGGAAAAGTTCGTGGAAAAGATTCTTTCTGTCAGTCTTGATTATCCCAATGTTTTATATTGTATGAACAACGAGATAGGGGAGCCCGCTGAATGGGGAAGATACTGGGCACGATTCATCAGGCAGAAAGCCGATGAAAGGGATGAAGAAGTATTCCTAACGGATATGCGTCGGAACAGTGATTTTACTTCTCAGGAACAGGTCAGTTTGTTAACGGATAACGAGCACTATGATTTTTTTGAAATTTCCCAGAACAATGCCAACGATGGTCAGAAACACTACGATTTGATCATGTCGGTGCGTAACCGGATCAGGGAGAATCCCAAACCCCTTAACAATGTGAAAATATACGGGGGCACCATAGGTAGCTGGACCACCAGCGTAGAGGAAGGTACGCGTCGTTTCTGGAGGAATATATTCGGAGGCTGTGCCTCAGCACGTTTTCACCGGCCAGGGCCATCGAAACATTATTTTGGACTAGGGCTGAGTGATTTGGCACAAACCCATATCAAAAGCATGAGAATGTTTATGGAAAATTTTGATATATTTTCATGCGAACCTGCAAATCATTTTATGAACAATCGTGGACTTAACGAAGCTTACTGTATAGCAGAAGAAGATGAACAATACGCTGTTTATTTTCCCGACGGGGGCGAATGTAAACTTACTATAAACTATTCTACCGGAGAATGGGAGATGCGATGGATGGATATATCAAATTCCGAATGGCATGAAGCTGAAGCCCTTAACGGAGGGAATAGGCTTACACTGGAAACCCCCGGAAAAGGCCAGTGGGCGGTGCTGATCACTCCTTCGGAATAAAAAGGTTTGGTACCGATAAAGAGGCCCATGGACCTTACAGTAATAGGGCTTCAGGGTAAACGCTGTCTCTAACATTTATCCTGAAGCTTTTATGCTTAATCTGTCTTTCATTAGCCATACCATGGCCGCTGGCGGTTGTTTGCTTTTTCAATAGAGCGAATGGCGGCATTGGCATTTTCTACAATCTGGAAATCGCACATCCCTACACAGATAAAGTCGGCTCCATTGTCAAAGGCATACTGAAAGCCTTCATCCGGAAAAATGGCGCCGCCGGCCAGTACCTTAAATCCTACCACGGGTTTCTTCAGCTTTTGAATATGGTTTATCGTTTCTTCCGGGAAAAGGCACCACATATTGTCGTGATAAGGATTGCGGTCTGTATTTTTAGGTCCCTGCACGCCAAACGGAAGCCGGTCCTTTTTGGACAATGCCGACCAGTACCGGTCATGATGCAGGGTCTTAAAATAGAAATCGGTTTCAATTCCCGCCTCATCGCATGCATAAAATGTATGCACATCATGGGCCCCTACGCTTACCGGGTAACCTTGCCGCCTGGTATGATCCACACATTTTTGCAACAGACCGGCATCACCGTCACGCGCAAAGATGTCGCCCTCAACGCCCCTGATCTGAATGAAATCTACACCCAGATCGATCGACCGGTCGATATCGCTGTAAAGGTCATCTTTTGTCGGCCGAACCTGCATCATGGTATGAAGGTTGCTGCCGTTTTGCTTGTTGTATTGGTTTATAAGATGTTGTTGCTCCCATGTACACAGGTTTAACGTATTGATCCCTGCCTGTTCTGCCAGATGAATGGTCTCAATTAATTTTTCTTTCGTGAAATATGCCCTGAACAGGGAGGAAGTGTATTTGAGATCCCGGCTGTGGGCATAACCACAAAAAGGATTGCTTCCAAGGATCAACCGGCTGACCGATTTATTGCCCAGTTTTCCCCGGGGGATTTCCCCTTCCATTTCCTCAAGAGGTTTTCGTTTAAAGGTACCACAACTGTCGGGAACCGGTACAATCTCTGAAGCGGAAGATTCTTTTGGACTTAAAAATGTCCAGGCAAAACCGCCCAGGAAAGGCAGAAAAGCCAGTTTTTTCAATACTTCCCTTCGGCTTTTTGATTCTTTTGCCGCAGCGAGGGAGAAATCAGGCTTTTGTTTTGTCCTGTTGAATGGTAGTTGGCTCCGGTGAGTTACTTTTTTCAAAAAATCCTTAATATCGACAATAACAGGTTTAATCATCCGGCCCAAATGTTGAATCTGGCCAAACAGAAAGTGATTTTGATGTGTTTTCATAATTGTACATTTTAGTACGATTTATTCTTTTAAAAATACCAAATCGCAACCAAAATTCCAAAGTTTTGTCAGTTTACCAGGAAATCATAGCTTCCGGAGCCTACCTTCATTACCACTTTTCCTGCTTTTCGGCTGATCATTTCTATTTTTTGCTGTTCTGAAAGGGGAGCGTCTTTTTCCAGGATTTCCTTACCCTTATCAACGGGCAGTGTGATGGTGGCCGAGGTGTTGAAGGGCACATTAAATTTAAATGCTGTGCCATTTTCTTTCTTTCTCCATGCACTCTTAATTTCACCATACATGCAATGATGCCTGGCTTGGGCATGAGTGAGTTTTTCCGGTATTTGCGGTTCCAGGAAAAAATGTTTGAAACCGGGGTGTTCCGGATCAATTTTGATCCCTGCCAGGGCTTCAAAAAACCATTCGTCCACACTGCCGAACATGATGTGGTTTCTTGACATGGAACCGTCCCAGGTCTGCCACAGGGTGGTAGCTCCCCGTTCGATCCATTCTCCATATCCCGGGTAGGTTTTTTGGGTGATCATCTCATAGGCCAGGTCGGTTAACCCGTGTTCTGTAAGTACGTTAATCAGGCATTTGACCCCAATCACGCCGGCATCAAAGTGGTTGCCATGCTGCCTGATCTCTTCAACCAGGCTGTTCAGCACTTCTTGCTCGTTCTGTTTTTCAACCAGGTCAAAATATAAGGCCATGGCCAGCGAGGTCTGGCCTCCGTTACCGTATGTATGGTCTTCCGGGTGGTAGTATTTTTTATTATAGGCCTTTTT